>JBFLWQ010000007.1 GCA_040757775.1 Thermodesulfobacteriota bacterium | reverse complement strand
GTAGGTCCGCCGCTCGTCTTCTATCCCAGGGGAGATATTCCGACTCCAAATTTACCATTTCTCCGAGGACAGAAAAGTGGACAATTCATTTGTTACAAAAGCGGACAATTCTATTTGTTGACAACATGAATATTTTAAAGCCTGAAAAGAAGGAAGCGATTATAGGGGGTTTAGTGGAAGGAATCTCAATCCGTTCTTTAGAAAGAATGACAGGTGTTCATCGGGATACAATCATGCGTTTGTTAGTTAAAACAGGAAAATCTTGTGAAAATATCATGGATACTAAAATGCGTGGGTTATCCTGTAAGCATATTGAAATGGATGAGTTATGGGCATACGTCGGCAAAAAACAGCGCCACATTAAGACAACTGACAATCCTAATGAGGTTGGCGATTTTTACACATTTGTTGCGCTTGATCCAGACACCAAATTAATTCCAGCATACAAAGTTGGAAAACGTGATTTTGCTACAGCGTATGCGTTTATTACCGACTTAGAATCACGCCTTACTAATAGAGTTCAAATAAGTTCGGATAAATTGAGGGCGTATGTAGATGCGATAGATTTCGCTTTTGGCGGCAATGTCGATTATGCACAAATTGTAAAATCGTATGAAGCGGAGCCGATCAGTGCTGGTAAGTATAGCACACCAAAAGTCATTTCCACAACGAAACAATATATTATAGGAAATCCCAATCCAGCTAAGATTTGCACTTCATACGTGGAAAGGCAAAATCTCACTGTGAGGATGCAAAGCAGACGCTTCACTCGTTTAACCAATGCTTTCAGTAAAAAGATCAAAAACCTGAAAGCAGCCGTGGCATTACACTTTGCACATTACAATTTTGTGAGAATTCATACTACACTGAGGATTACGCCTTCAATGGCAGCAGGGATTACAGATCATATTTGGTCTTTTGAAGAAATTCTAAATTGGGCAGGATAACCAAATTTATTAGAAGGGAGGTGATAGAATGGCAAAAAATGAAAGAACATCTAAGAAAGTTGGAACAATTGCTTCCAAACTTCTTAAAGACCCTAAGACGCCCCAAAAAGTCAAGAGCGTTGCTGGTTCAGCCCTAACGCAACGCCCTGACAAAAAAAAGAAAAGATAATAATTATTGGGATAATACCCGATAATTAACAATTGAGCAAGAAGGAATGGTTATCCTGCCCAAAACTTGGCTTTCACTAATAGTGGAAGCCAATGTTTTATATTCTTCATTGCTTTCTATTAAAAACCCAATAGATTCACAAAATACAGGTTTTAATGACTCAATCTCTTCTAAATATTCCCATTCATTAGAAGCACTTTTAGAATCTAACCATTTAATATAAACAAAATCCATCTTGTCACCATTTATTATAATATATAATATAATCTCCAATTGTTCAAGGTTTAAATTAGGACACTACCGGATAGTGTGTTCTCTTGACATCTTTTCGTCTCTGTATTACAATACAAAAAATATCTCTTTTCGCTTCAGCATTCATTTTTTGATTATGTTTTAGTATAGTTCCCCGATATAGATGGAGAGCTTTGAAGAATGCCCAATTTGTCATTGCGAATCCGCCAGAGGCGGATGAAGCAATCTCATAACGGGCTGATTATCAAAGAGATTGCCACGTCGCTCTGGTCCTCGCAATGACAGTTTGTATAAATTTTCAAAGGTCTAAGATGGTAGATGGTAGCAAAGAAATCATTCTCTGAAAAAATGATATGTAAAAATAGAAAGGCATGGCATGATTATTCTATTGATGAGAAATACGAAGCAGGTATTGTGCTTAAAGGCAGTGAGATAAAATCATGCAGGCTGGGAAAAGTAAGTCTAAAAGACAGCTATGCTAAGATAAAGAATGGAGGGCTGTTTTTAATAAATACACACATTTCTCCTTATGAACATGCCAATCAATTCAATCATGACCCACTCCGAGAGCGCAAGTTGCTCCTGCATAAGGTAGAAATAAAGCGGTTGATTGGAAAGATTAATGAGAGGGGGATGACTCTTATCCCTCTGAGTATGTATTTAAAAAATGGAAAGGCAAAAGTAGAACTAGGACTGGCAAGGGGCAAGAAACTCTACGATAAGAGGGAAAGCATAAAAAAGGAAACGGAAAAAAGAGATTTAGAAAGGTCATTAAGGTTCAATAAGTAACCAGGCTCTTTGAAATAAGTTAAATAAAACCCCTCCGTTTTTCTACATTATTAATTATTTGTACTGGCAAGAATAATTTAGGGGGCGACATGGTTTCGACGGGGATAGTTGAAGCCTGAGCTGCATACCGAGGTCCTATTCACTCGTAAAACAATAGGATCTAAACATAATCGCAGACAACTACGAATATGCCTTAGCCGCTTAAAGCGGCTAACGTTCCCCCAGTCTTTCCTGCGGGGCTGGATGGAGCGCCGACTAGCAGGATAGTCTCCTTTTGATGCTTATATAAAGGGGGCAAACCAAAAATAAGCTAGTGTTTTAATGACCCTGCCTGTAGGGGCTTTAAAATGCGAAACTAAAATACAGGCTAAGTATGTAGATGCTTAAGTGGAATATCTTCGGACGCGGGTTCGATTCCCGCCGCCTCCACCAATGATTTGAGGAAATTAAATAGTTGCCTGTCCCGTACTTTTATAGTACGGGACTTGTTCATTCACGTCTTTTTCTTTTTAGTGCCTCCCTGAAACTTATATGCGGTTATAATTGATCCAGAGTATGAGGGAAGAGACCTTGAAACAGTTGGCTCCAAAGGTATCAAGAATGTATCACATCCTAAAAAGTCAGGAGAGACAATGAGAAATGATGGGCGTATGCCCGATGAAATACGTAAGGTAGCTATAACAAAAGATTACATAAAACACGCAGAAGGCTCGGTCTTGATTGAGATGGGTAATACCAGAGTAATATGTACCGCTACTGTAGAAAACAGGGTCCCCCCTTTTTTACAGAATGCAAATCAGGGTTGGATAACTGCTGAATATTCAATGTTACCAAGATCAACTATGGTGCGTACAGTTAGGGAGTCATCTACTGGAAAAAAAGGAGGCAGAACTCATGAAATACAGAGATTGATTGGCCGTTCTATGAGGGTCGTTACCGACCTGAAGAGATTTGGTGAAAGAACCATCTTGCTGGATTGTGATGTTATAGAAGCAGATGGTGGTACAAGGACGGTATCCATTACAGGAGCCTTTATCGCCTTGGCTGAAGCATTCCATACACTGAAAGCAAAGGGGGAGATTGACAAAATGCCAATTTTAGATTACGTAGCTGCCCTCAGTGTAGGCATGGTGGATGGACAGATGCTTCTTGATCTAAATTATAAGGAAGATTCTAATGCTGAAGTAGATATGAATTTTGTAATGACTGGTAGCGGTTTGTTTGTTGAAATACAGGGTACTGCAGAGAGGAAGGCTTTTTCAAAAGACCAGATAGATAAAATGACTGAGCTTGCATCCAAAGGAATAGGAGAACTGATTGCAAAACAAAGAGAGATGATAGGGTATCTTTTCTAAATGGAAATTGTTCTGGCAACCAGGAATGAAGGGAAGTTACGAGAGATTAAAGAATTGATTAAGGGACTAAATCTTAAGGTTTTATCCCTTAAAGATATCCCCGAAGTGCTTGCTATACAGGAAAGTGGCTCAACCTTTCGAGAAAATGCCTTAATAAAGTCAAAAGCCATAGCTTCTTTAACCAAAAAGATTACGGTTGCTGATGATTCAGGATTAGAGGTGGATTTCCTTAATGGAAAGCCAGGGGTCTATTCTGCCAGGTTTGCCGGGGAAAATGCCAATGATGATGCAAACAACAAGGAGTTACTTATAAGACTTGAGGGTGTTCCACTCTACAAAAGGGGTGCTACGTTCAGGTGTGTAATCGCTGTTGTTGCACCTGAGGGAAAGGAAGATATTGTTGAGGGTGAATGTAGGGGAATAATTCAATTTGAGGAAAGAGGTAAATTTGGTTTCGGGTATGACCCTCTATTTTTTGTTCCTGAGTATGGAAAAACCTTTGCAGAGTTACCACCAGGGATAAAGAACAAAATCAGCCATCGGGCAAAGGCTATGGAAAAGCTGAGAGTTGTGCTGAAAGAGTATCTAAAAAGGATAGAAAAAGGTTGAAATATTTTTGGTTATGTGCTATTTAACAATCTTTTTGACGGGGCGTAGCGCAGCCTGGTTAGCGCACCTGCCTTGGGAGCAGGGGGTCGGAGGTTCAAATCCTCTCGCCCCGACCAATTAAGGTTGTAAATACGGGCGCCCGTAGCTCAGCTGGATAGAGCAACGGACTTCTAATCCGTAGGTCGTCCGTTCGAATCGGACCGGGCGTGCCAGAAACTAGTCTTATAATTTAATTACTATGGTGAGTGTAGCTCAGTTGGTTAGAGCACTGGATTGTGGCTCCAGTGGTCGAGGGTTCGAATCCCTTCACTCACCCCATGCGCCCGTAGCTCAGTTGGATAGAGCGTCGGACTTCGAATCCGCAGGTCGTCCGTTCGAGTCGGACCGGGCGTACCAAACAAAGGGCCGTTAGCTCAATTGGTAGAGCAACTGACTCTTAATCAGTAGGTCGTAGGTTCGATCCCTACACGGCCCACCATAAACTTAGGCACTTTTCGCTCTGTAATTGGAAAGACAATAGAGGCAGATTTTAAACCTGTCCCCGATGTCCTAGCGAGAGTGGCGGAACTGGCAGACGCACTGGACTTAGGATCCAGCCCGCCTCAGTCGGGTGGGGGTTCAAATCCCCCCTCTCGCACCAAGTTTATTTATTTCTTTACCCGAGGATTAGATGAAGATAGAAATAGAAGAGATAAGCCCTGTCGAAAAAAAGTTTAGTGTTACCCTGCCAAAAGAATTGGTTACAAGTGAGTTGAATTCTGCCTATGAGGATTTACGAAGGAAGGCTAAGGTAAAAGGTTTCCGTCAGGGCAGGGTTCCCAGAAGTATTCTTGAAAGATACTATAAGAGAGAGGTGGAAGGCGAGGTTATCATAAAGCTTGTAAATGATTCTTACTTTAAAATACTGGAAGAAAAAAATATAACACCTGTTTCACAGCCATTGATAGACAATAATGTTTTGGAGATAGGTAAGGAATTTACCTATTCTGCCAAAGTTGAAGTTAAACCTGAGATAGATGTCAGGGGTTATATAGGTATAGAGTTAGAGAAGGGTAAAATAAATATATCCGAAGAAGATATAGATAAAAAACTTGCAGAGTTGCAGCGATCAAACGCACAGTTACGAGAGGTAGAGGAATCTCGCCCCATTAAGGTTGGGGATTTTGTTGTTATTGATTATGAGGGGTTTTGGGATGTGAAAGCAATTGATGGGGAAAAGGTTGCCGATCATTTGCTAGAGGTGGGGTCTGGATCCTTTTCCCCGGATTTCGAAGAGCAGTTGCCTGGACTAAAAAAAGGGGATGAAAGAAATATTCAGATAACCCTGCCAGAGGAATACAGTAAAAAGGATTTAGCGGGTAAAGAGGTAACCTTTAAAGTCAAAATAAAAGGGATAAAAGAGAAGATTCTACCTGAGTTAAATGATGACTTTGCCAAGGATTTAGGAGAATTTGAGACATTAGAGAAACTTAAACAAAAGATAAGAGAAAATTTAGAAAGGCTAGATAAAATCAGAATAGAAGCTAACCTTAGAGACCAACTTTTAAATAAATTGGTTGAGGTAAATGCCTTTGAAGTTCCGCCTTCATTAGTCAATCAACATCTTCAGGATAAGATAAAAGAAACACAGATGCGGCTGTCTCTTCAGGGGGTAAGTATGGAGCAGGTTGGTATATCTGCTAATAGCATTAGAGAAAGCTATAAAGACCAGGCTGAAAAAGAGGTGAAAGTCGGTTTCCTCCTTGAAGAGATTGCAAAAAAGGAATCCATAGAGGTAGACGAAAGATATATTGAAGATAAGATACTTGAAATTGCAGAAAATTCCGGGCATAATGTTGAAGTTGTTAGAAATCATTACAAAGGAGACGAAGCTAGAGAGAGATTGAAGAGTGGACTTAAAACAGAAAAAACCCTTGATTTTATAATTGAAAAGGCTAACATAAAAGAAATAGAAAGAAGGAAAAATGACACTGATTCCAATAGTGATTGAACAGACTGGCCGTGGAGAGCGGGCTTATGATATTTATTCCCGTTTGCTAAAAGAGAGGATTATATTCATAGCCACTCCTATAGATGACACAGTGGCTAATCTGGTTATTGCCCAAATGTTATTTTTAGAGTCTGAGGATCCTGACAAGGATATTCACCTTTATCTTAATTCGCCGGGCGGTATAGTCACTTCTGGCCTTGCTATCTATGACACCATGCAGTACATAAAACCCAAGGTTTCAACATTATGTATGGGACAGGCTGCAAGTATGGGAGCGTTGCTTTTGGCAGCAGGAGAACCGGGTAAGAGATATGCCCTTCCCCATTCCCGAATATTGCTACACCAGCCTCTGGGTGCATTCCAGGGACAGGCTACAGATATAGAGATCCATGCTAAGGAGATTCTCCAGATAAGAGAGAGGTTAAATGAGATATTGGTTTATCACACTGGGCAGCCTTTAGAAAAAATACAAAGAGAGACAGAGCGAGATTTTTTTATGAGCAGCGAGGAAGCTAAGGAATACGGAATTATTGATGAAGTTATTAAAAAGAAGGCATCTGTGTAGTAGGTGTTATTCCATTTGAACCCCCAAGCCCTCCTTTTCCAAAGGGGGGGCTGAGGGGGTGGGTGGTAGACAATAGGGAGGAAATAAGTGGATAGGAAAGATGATGATATAGTTGAGAATTTAAGCTGCTCATTTTGTGGCAAAGGAAGAAAGGAAGTAAAAAAGCTGATAGCTGGTCCTACCGTCTACATCTGTGATGAATGTATTGAACTTTGCAATGATATTATTGCCGAGGAGTTTGAAAAAGAAGAGAGTTACGATGGGCGCTTCATGGTTCCGAAACCCTTTGAGATAAAGAAATTCCTGGACGAATACGTTATAGGACAGGAAAGGGCAAAAAAGATTCTTTCTGTTGCAGTACATAACCACTACAAGAGGATAAACTCCAAGATAGATCTGAACGGCGTTGAACTTCAAAAGAGCAACATTATACTTATCGGGCCTACAGGTTGCGGCAAAACCCTGTTAGCGCAGACTCTTGCTAAAATTCTCCATGTTCCTTTTGCTATTGCAGATGCTACAAGCCTTACCGAGGCTGGATATGTTGGGGAGGATGTAGAAAATATTATACTTGCTTTATTGCAGGCTGCGGATTATGATGTTGAAAAGGCATCAAAGGGTATTGTGTACATAGATGAGATTGATAAAATCTCCCGGAAATCTGACAGTCCTTCCATTACCAGGGATGTATCAGGAGAAGGGGTACAACAGGCCCTTCTGAAAATCATCGAAGGTACAGTAGCCAGTGTTCCCCCTAAAGGTGGTAGAAAACACCCTCAACAGGAATTTCTTCAAGTAGATACAACCAACATCCTTTTTATCTGTGGGGGGGCATTTCATGGTATAGAGGAGATTATCCAGAGACGAATAAGGGGAAGTTCAATTGGTTTTGGATCAGAGATCAGGAGTAATGAGGGAAAACAGGTTAGTGATATTCTGATAAAGGTTCAGCCAGAGGATCTATTAAAATATGGTTTAATCCCGGAATTTATTGGAAGATTACCAGTAATAGCTACTTTAAGTGACCTGTCTGAGGAATACCTGGTAAGGATATTAAAGGAACCAAGAAATGCTCTGGTGAAGCAATATAGAAAGCTATTTGAATTTGAAAAAGTTGGTCTTAATTTTACCAATGATGCTCTGGTAGCAATAGCAAAAGAGGCTCAGAAGCGGAGGTCAGGGGCAAGAGGACTGAGGTCGATTATGGAAAATATTATGCTGGACATTATGTACGAACTGCCATCTCAATCGAACATCCGGGAATGTGTTATAACCGAAGAAGTAGTTCAAAAAAAAGAAAATCCTATACTTGTATACGAAAAGAAAGCAGAATCTGCGTAATTTTATAGACTGTACGTTGTTGTTTCATAAAGGACACATCTGATCAAGAGGATGCAGAATAATGTTGTTCAAACTTTCCAAAGGCTCTAATAACGCACCTAGTGTTGAAAGTATATATCCTTTGCTGCCCCTTAGGGATATTGTAGTATTTCCTTATTCGGTGGTGCCACTGTTTGTTGGTAGGGAAAAGTCGATAGATGCATTGGAATATGCTCTAAAGAATGAAAAAAGCTTGTTCCTGACTACCCAAAAGGATGCTAAGGTTAACAACCCTTCAGATGATGATATTTACAGGGTTGGGACTTTGAGCACCATCCTTCAGCTTTTAAAACTACCGGATGGAACAGTTAAGGTTCTTATTGAGGGTAAAAAAAGGGCAGTGATAAGGAGAATTATTCCCAATACACAGTTCTTGCAGGTGAGTGTTGAGGAGGTAAATGATTTTCAGAAAATAACCAATGTAATTGAGGCATTGATGCGGAATCTTAAAGATTCCTTTGAGATTTTCGTCAGACTGAATAAAAAAATCTCCCAGGATATGCTATCTTCCGTATTGTCCATTGATGACCCGAGTCGATTAGCCGATACTATTGTTGTTCATGTAAATATTAAGTTGGAGGATAAACAAGATATTTTAGAAACTTTCAATACCGCAGAGAGATTAGAGAAACTGTTCCAACTAATTGAGTCTGAAATTGAAATCCTCCAGATAGAAAAGAAGATTAAGACCAGAGTTAGAAAGCAGATGGAGAAGAGCCAAAAAGAGTACTACCTCAGCGAACAGATGCGGGCAATTCAAAAAGAGATGGGGGAAAAGGATGAGTTTAAGACTGAGCTTAAGGAACTAGAAGAAAATATTAAAAAGAAAAGGATGTCAAAGGAGGCAACAACAAAGGTCGAAAAAGAGTTTAAAAAGCTTAAAATGATGGCCCCTATGTCTGCTGAAGCCACAGTGGTACGCAATTATATAGATTGGTTGATCTCCCTTCCCTGGTATGATGAAACTGAAGATAAATTGGACATAACAGAAGCTGAGAAAATTTTAGATGAGGATCACTATGGGTTAAAACAGGTTAAGGAACGAATAGTAGAATATCTTGCTGTTCAAAGCTTGGTTAAGAAGATGAAGGGACCAATCCTTTGTCTCGTGGGTCCTCCTGGGGTGGGTAAAACCTCTTTGGCCAAATCTATTGCAAGAGCAACCGGAAGGAAGTTTGTAAGGTGTTCACTTGGTGGAGTCCGTGATGAAGCTGAGATAAGAGGGCATCGTAGAACTTATATTGGTTCAATGCCTGGTAAGATCATCCAGTCTATAAAGAAGGCGGGCTCAAATAACCCTGTATTCCTGTTAGACGAAGTGGACAAGATGAGCACTGATTTTAGAGGAGACCCATCAGCTGCATTGATGGAAGTATTGGATCCTGAACAGAATCAGGCATTCAACGACCACTATATAGATGTAGATTATGATCTTTCTAAGGTGATGTTCATTACTACAGCAAATACTTTGTTTTCAATCCCTCTCCCTCTGCAGGACCGTATGGAAGTTATTCGTATTGCTGGTTATACAGAATTAGAAAAATTGAATATAGCTAAAAAGTTTTTGATTCCAAAACAGATAGAAGCCCATGGTCTGGCTGATAAAAATGTTGTTTTCTCACTTCATTCTATTCTCGGCGTAATCCGTAGATATACCAGGGAAGCAGGTGTCAGGAACCTTGAACGCGAGATAGCATCTATTTGTCGGAAAGTAGCAAAAGAGGTCGCCAAAAAAGGGAAGAATACAAAAGTCAGGATTCAGTCAAGTAGTCTTCAGAAGTATTTGGGGGTTCCTAAATACAGATATGGTAAAGCGGAAGATGATGACACAGTGGGGCTTGCAACTGGCCTTGCCTGGACCGAACTGGGGGGAGAATTACTTGCTATAGAGGTAACAGTTATGCCGGGCAAGGGAAAACTGACTGTTACTGGAAAACTGGGTGATGTTATGCAGGAATCTGCCCATGCTGCTCTGAGTTATGTTCGGTCAAGGGCAGAACTCTTTGGTTTAGAAAGGAATTTTTATCAAAACATTGATATACATATACATGTTCCAGAAGGGGCTATACCAAAAGATGGGCCTTCGGCTGGCATTACCATAGCAACCTCTATAACCTCTGCGTTGATTAGGAAACCTGTGAGGAAGGATATAGCTATGACAGGGGAAATAACCCTTAGAGGCAGGGTCCTTCCCATTGGTGGATTTAAAGAGAAGGTTTTGGCTGCTCACAGGGGTGGTATAAAGACAATCATTATTCCTAAGGAGAACGAAAAGGATATTAAGGAAGTCCCTGTCAAGATTTTAAAGACAGTATATATTGTGATGGTAGAGCATATGGATGAGGTCTTGAAAAGGGCTTTGATACTGGATGACCCTGACAATTTTATGAAAAAGAAAGAGGATGAAGGGATTACTGAGGAGTTCTATGAACAAGAAAGAATCCAGGAGGTTACAAACCAATCTGTAAATTAAAATGAGAAGCCAGTATTTCTTTGGGCGGATAGCTCAGTTGGGAGAGCATCGGCCTTACAAGCCGGGGGTCACAGGTTCGAGCCCTGTTCCGCCTACCATCTGATTTTGCATTGGCAAAATCAGAGTTGTATAAATAAGGGGTCGTAGTTCAGTTGGTTAGAACGCCGGCCTGTCACGCCGGAGGTCGCGAGTTCGAGTCTCGTCGGCCCCGCCATTAAAACAAAGGGGTTAGCCAATTGCGGCTAACCCCTTTGTTTTCGGACATTTCCCCAACAAAATATTACTTTAACTTGCAACTTATAGTATTTGTGTGGTATTATTTAATACTACAACTATTTTAGTATCCCCTATACAAAATTCCAACCAATCTTAACACACTCCGGTTACCGGACAGGTCGCAGTATTAGGAAAGCTCTTTCGGTGATAAGTGTGATAATAAGAGACATAAAAGGAGATTATCATGAACATTTTAATGACCTATCCGCAGTATCCGGTTACGTTCTGGAGTTTTAAATATATCTTGAAGTATATATCCAAGAAAGCTGCCTTTCCCCCCCTAGGGTTAATGACTGTAGCGGCTATGCTCCCTGATGAGTGGAATGTTTGCCTTATTGATTTAAATGTAAAAAAGCTCAGGGATAAACATCTTGAATGGGCCGACTATGTGATGATCAGTGCTATGCTAGTCCAGAAAGAATCTGTTCACGAAATTCTCCACCGCTGCCAGCGCATGGGGAAAAAGGTAATTGCCGGGGGACCTCTCTTCAATGGGACACCAGAGGAATATATGCATCTGGTAGATCATCTGATCTTGAATGAGGCGGAAAACGCCCTGCCTCCATTTCTGGCTGACCTTAAAAACGGTACCCCAAAGAAAATTTATCACTCTCCCGACTTTCCTGCATTAATATTAACACCTCTTCCCAATTGGGAGCTGATTAATGTTAAAAATTATGCTTCCCTGATGATTCAGCATTCGCGGGGTTGTCCCTTCAATTGCGAATTTTGTGATGTTACGGCAATGTTTGGCCACAACCCGCGTTTGAAGAGCGTTGATCAGTTTTTGAATGAACTACAGGCAATTTATAATACGGGCTGGCGTGGCAGTGTCTTTATTGTTGACGACAACTTTATCGGCAATAAAAAGGCAATCAAAAATATGTTGCCCGAGGTGATCAACTGGATGAAGGTACACAATTATCCCTTCGGGTTTTTAACGGAAGCTTCGATTAACATTGCCGGTGACGAAGAATTAATCCATCTGATGGTTGAAGCCGGCTTTGACAGTGTCTTTATCGGGATAGAGACACCTGATGAGGATAGCTTGAAAGAATGCGCAAAGCACCAAAACTACAGGCTTGACATGAGGGCTGCGATAAAAAAGTTGCAGGTAAAAGGTCTACAGGTTCTCGGGGGCTATATTGTCGGATTTGACAACGATAATGAAGGCATCTTTGCAAGACAGATAAAATTTATCCAGGAAACAGGGGTGGTAACCGCTATGGTGGGTCTGTTAAACGCTTTGCCGAACACCAGACTCTGGCATCGACTGAAAGATGAGCACCGTCTTGACTTATGCTCATCAGGCGATAACACTGATGGTAGTATCAACTTCATCCCCAGGATGGACAGGGCAAAACTTATTGAGGGTTACAGAAGGATAGTCAGAACTATCTACAGCCCCCGGCAGTATTATCAACGGGTTTGCAAGTTTCTAGAACATTATAAGCCTTCCAGGAAAAGAAGAATAAAGTATGTGCAGATTAAGGCATTCTTTAAATCCGTCTTTTATCTTGGTATTTTAGGAAATGGTGCATCTCAATGGTATTATTGGAAAATGCTGTTCAACTCAATGATATTTTATAGAAAATCCTTTCCCGAGGCCGTGACCCTTATGGTTTACGGACACCACTTCCGTAAGATAGCGAAAAAAATATGAACCAAATGCAAAAAACATAAAAAAATGGAGAAAAGGGGAAACCTTCAAGAGAGTTTAATATCTATTGGTATCTGTTGCATTGAGAAATCTCCTGAAATCTTGGGAATACAACATATTTAATGATACCCATATAGTTTCCATGGTCTCCTAATAATTAATTTAATCTTGACAAATAACTAATATAAAGAATAAAAATAGATTATTAACCAGAATGAAAGAATTTATTGTTAATGCCATAGAGGCAAGAAAGGAGGATTTATGAGACTACAAAAAATGTTTTTTGTGATCTCGATTCTGATTTTACTTGTTCCATCAGCAGCAGTAGCAGGTGATTTTGATTGGATGCAAAATCTTAATATCAGAGCTGAAGCAGACCAGTCAGGATTCAGGGCACAAATTGCAACGCGTTTCAATATCGGCCCTGTGCAAGTCAATGCTGTGCTAGGCAATGTTGAAAGACCTGCGGACGCTTATATGGTTTTCCGCCTTGGAGAAATGTCAAACCATCCACCAGAATATGTTATTCAAAAATACAAATCCAACAAGGGTAAGGGCTGGGGTGTAATTGCTAAGAGCCTGGGTATCAAACCTGGATCAGAGGAATTCCATGCCCTGAAGCGCGGCCATGATCTTGACAAAGGCAAGGATAAGGACAAGGGCAAAGATAAGGACAAGGGCAAGGATAAAGGCAGAGGCATGGATATCATAGACAAAATGAAAGGCAAAGGAAAGAAATGAAGATGTGGAATAGAACCCGTTGTGATGAACTTTTTCGATTATCATGTTTCGGATAAAAAATGTAGATTTCAACTTCTGCCAATCTGAGGGCTGAAAGCCACTGACCCGACGGAGTAAATCCCTAAGGTTGGCGAAATCGAAGGCTGATATTTCTCTAAATTGAAAGGAGGTATTTATTAATGAAGAAAATTCATTTTTTTCTCGCTATCATTCTCTTGATACTTCTCAGTAAACCGGCACTTGGTGAAATCAAGCCCGGCGCCTTTTCCATTTCTCCCTTCGCGGGTTGGTTTTTGTTCGAGGGCAACCAGGACCTGAGAGATAAGCCAGTCTACGGCTTGCGTGTCGGTTACGATTTAACCAAAAACTGGGGTACCGAGTTGGTTTTCAACTATGTGGACACCAAGTACAAACCCACGGACTCTGGTACCGACGTCTACAATTATCGGATTGAGGCGCTATACCATTTTATGCCGGACAGCAGGTTGGTCCCCTTCCTGGCTGCCGGAGTCGGAGGCATGAGCATCGACTACGACGGTATCAAGGATGACTCGCGGTTCACCCCTGCATACGGGGCTGGTTTGAAATATTTTTTCACGGACTGGCTGGCACTCCGGGCTGATGTACGGCATGTTTTAGGTATCGGCAGTGTTTACAACAACCTGGAATCCACCCTGGGTTTGACCTTTTACTTCGGAGGTGCCAAGCGTGCTGCGGCCCCTGTTGTCGTGGCTAAACAAGCCGAGGAACCTAAAAAACAGGAGGAGGCGGCACCACCGGTAGAACAAGATTCAGACCATGACAGTGTAGTAGATTCCCTTGACAAGTGTCCTGGAACACCGGAAGGTGTTACTGTTGATAAGGATGGTTGCCCGCTTGATTCTGATAAGGACGGTGTAGCGGACTACCTTGACAAGTGTCCTGGAACACCGGAAGATGTTACTGTTGATAAGGATGGTTGTCCGCTTGATTCTGATAAGGACGGTGTAGCGGACTATCTTGACAAGTGTCCTGGAACACCGGAAGATGTTACTGTTGATAAGGATGGTTGCCCGCTCGATTCTGATAAGGACGGTGTAGCGGACTACCTTGACAAGTGTCCTGGAACACCGATAGGTACTGTTGTTGACAAAGATGGCTGTCCGATACCACTGCAAAAGGAAAAGGTATCTATAACCCTTGCGATTGAGTTTGACACGGCCAAGGCTGACATCAAGAGCCAATATCATGAAGAAATCGCCAAGATTGCGGATTTTCTGAAAAAATATCCCAAGGCTACCGGTACCATTGAAGGACACACCGACAATGTCGGGAAAGCCGCAATGAATGAGGACCTTTCCCGGCGGCGTGCCGAGAGCGTTGTGAATTATCTTGTGCAGAAATTCAGTATTAATCGTTCCCGCCTTTCGGCAAAGGGATATGGAGAGACCATGCCGATTGCAGATAACAAGACTGCTGAAGGGCGCAAGAAAAACCGGCGCATAGAAGCCAACTTTGATACTATACTAGTAATCAAGAAATAAGGGAGATTCCCGGATAATCAGTAGGAACTCAATTGATCCACGCAAATCTGTTCGATCTTAATGGGAGGGGGGCTTACCGGAGGGTGTGCCCCCTTTTTCCCAGCTTCTTATGAAAAACAAGCTGGATGTTGTCCAGTCCAAGGGTAACATCAAATCTATTAAAGAGAATATTGATCTGGGGTATCCGGTCATAGTCCTTGTGGATTACGGATTTTGGGTGTACTAACAGAACCATTTTATGGTAATAGTAGGCTATAATGAAAATTGTGTAATCGTCAATTCAGGGAGGAACTGGCATAAATTTATCCGAGAAGAAGATTTTCTGAAATTATGGGAAAGGACAGATTTTTGGGCGTTACTGATAAAGCCAAAACAAGCACCGTAAGCCACAGAAATTATGTATTTGTCTCCCTGTTGTTTGCTGCCTGCTATTTTATAGTTTTTCCCGGTTGCAGCCTACCAAGAATCATCGTGCTCGATGATCCACTTGCGCCGGAGGAACACCTAACTCTAGGAGTTGCCTATGAGAAGAAAGGTGAACTTGATCCCGCGATAAAGGAATACAAGCTGGCAGCAAAAAAACTGCCCCTAGCATATCTCTATCTCGGAAATGTCTATTTTCAGAAGGGAGAACTTTATAAGGCAGAGAAAAATTATCGTGAAGCAATCAGAAAAGACATCCAAAACGCTGATGCCTATAATAATCTGGCCTGGCTTTACTACACGAAGAAAGAGAATCTCGAGGAGGCTGAAAGACTTGTTTTGAAGGCTATGGATATCAATCCCTCAAGAGATAATATTTACAGGGATACGTTAAAAAGAATAGAAGAACTAAAAAAACTAAACGATGAAAGGATAATAGAAAAATGAGAATGATGAGAATGCCATTCATGAAGCAGGTCGTATGGTATCTTGTTTTTGCCATGTTTATTATTGGTATTGTTCCCAGGGTTGAGGCTTCTTTTGCTTCCTCAGAGGCAGTGGTCATTACAAAGGCTGCTAGAGCCTCAGATATGGAGGGTGTACAGAAGGTTTTGGAAACAAAGATAATAAAGGAAAGACTTGAAAAATTGGGCTTCACACAGGATGAAATTAGTAACAGGCTCTCGCAGCTCAGTGACTATCAGATACATAAGCTTGCCCTTCAGCTTGATGATCTGAAGGTCGGTGGTGATGGTCTCGGTGTGGTGATTGCAATTCTTGTGATAGCTATACTGGTTGTCATATTATTGCACTTGACAGGACATAAGGTTATAATAAAGTAGAAGAACGATAAGTGCCAATACGGGAGGGGAAAATGAGACCGTCGGAAGTGGCTTACCGTGAATCGACAGAATTATTGGGCTAAACGAAAATCATATCGAACGGAAAATGGAAGGTACAACATGATGATCAAAGAGAAAGTTTGCCGGATTGTGGACGGCCTGCGTATAAGGGGAGAGGTTTATCTTCCCAAAGCCAACCAAAAGACACACTATCCAGCTATTTGCCTGTGTCATGGCATCCCTGGACGGATCAAGGATCCAACAGACAGAGGTTATCAACTCCTTGCAGAAAGATTCTGTATGGAGGGCTTTGCTTCCCTAATCTTTAATTTCAGAGGTACGGGCGAAAGCGATGGTAATTTTGACATCCTTGGCTGGACCCGAGACTTAACTTCTATGATAGATTTATTCTTTGATCATCCTGGGGTAAACAAAAAACATGTATCATTAATGGGGTTCAGTGGGGGTGCAGCAGTCGCTGTTTATGTGACTGCTCATGATCCGCGGATTTTCTCTTTAGTAACATGCGCATGTCCGTCAGACTTCAGATTTATCTCAAAACCAGAAGATGCCCTATTGTTCTTAAACCAAGCTAGGGAAGTTGGGATAATACGTGATAAAGATTATCCCCCCTCTGTTAAGGAATGGCTAACTGGTTTTAATGAGATCAGCCCCCTAAAATGGGTTGGCAGGATTTCCCCCAGGCATGTGCTTATAATCCATGGAACTGATGACGAACTGCTTGATATAAGCCATGCAAAAAGGCTCTATGAAAAAGCCAAAGACCCCAAAGATATATCAATAATTGAAGGGGCTATTCACAGAATTAGAACAGATGAAAGAGCAATCAATGGTGCCCTTGAATGGTTAAAAAAAGTTAACAGGCTATTGCCCAAACGGAAATCCCTTTGAGCAAGTGCCTGTCTATTATTATGCCTCACGATATTCACCAAAAACACCCCTGAAAATATCCGCAATTTCACCCAGGGTGGCATAGTTCCTCACAGCATCCAGTATGATTGGCATTAAATTTTCTTCCCCCTTTGCGGCATCTTCTAAGTCTTTGAGTGTTTTATTAACTATTGTGTTGTCCCTGCTGGTCTTTACTTTCTCTAATTTCTCCTGTTGTATCCTTCCCACCTCTGGATTAACCCTTAAGAGATTGGTTGGCGCTTTATCTTCTATTACGAATTGATTTAATCCAACAATTATACTCTCTTTCTTTTCTACATCCATCTGATAATGATAGGCGCTATCGCTTATCTCTTTTTGCATATATCCTGCTTCTATCGCCTTTATTGCCCCACCAATGGAATCTATCTTCTCAATATATTCTGAGGCTTTTTTCTCAATAGTTTCTGTTAACGATTCAACGGCATAAGAACCAGCCAGACAATCCACTATATCAGCTACACCGCTCTCATAGGCAATAATCTGCTGGGTTCGAAGGGCAGTCCGAACTGCGTCTTCAGATGGTAATGCCAGTGCCTCGTCGAAGGAATTGGTATGAAGAGATTGGGTTCCTCCTAAAACAGCGGCTAATGCCTGAAATGCAACCCTGACTATATTATTGATTGGTTGCTGAGCAGTAAGGGTGCAACCGGCTGTCTGGGTGTGAAATCTTAGAGTGCATGATTTATCTTTCTTAGCCTTAAACCTCTCCTTCATTATCTTTGCCCATAGCTTCCTTGCTGCCCTGAACTTAGCTACTTCTTCAATGATATTGTTGTGGGAATTGAAGAAGAAGGACAGGCGAGAAGCAAAATCGTCCACGTTGAGGCCAGCCTGAATAGCCGCTTCTACATAAGTTATACCATTTGCTAACGTAAAGGCAACTTCTTGAACCGCTGAAGACCCGGCTTCCCTGATATGGTAACCGCTGATACTAATGGTGTTCCAACGCGGCACAGTATTTTTACAAAATGCAAATATGTCTGTAATTATCCTCATCGACTCTTTTGGTGGATATATATATGTCCCTCTGGCTACGTACTCCTTTAGAATATCATTTTGGATAGTACCGTTTAGTTTGTCTAAAGCTACACCCTGTTTCTCAGCTACTCCTATGTACATAGCCAGCAGAACAGCCGCCGTAGAGTTGATAGTCATGGAGGTACTCACCTTATCCAGGGGAATCCCATCAAACAGGGTCTCCATATCTGCCAAAGAGTCAATCGCAACGCCACATTTGCCCACTTCACCTAAACTCAACGGGTGATCTGAGTCATAACCTATTTGGGTGGGTAAGTCAAAGGCAACACTTAACCCGGTTTGGCCTTGCTCCAGTAAATACTTATAACGTTTATTTGTATCCTCTGCAGTGCCAAATCCTGCATACTGCCTCATGGTCCAGAATCTTCCACGGTACATTGTAGGCTGAACCCCTCTTGTGAATGGATATCCGCCAGGGAACCCTATATCATTAATGTAATTTATATCCTCTATGTCAAGAGGGGTAAAGATTCTTTTAAGTTCAATACCAGAAGTACTCTCAAATTTTCCCTTCCTTTCCGGAGATTTACTGATAGTCTTCTCTACTTCAGCATTCCATATGCCAAGTTCTTTTCTTAAATCTGAATGTCCAGAATCCATTTTAGGTCCTCCAATCCTTCATTTTTTCTAGCGGGGTCTGCAGAACAACTTTATGCTATCTTTCCATCTCTATGCCCAGGCTTTTGATTTTTCTGTGCAGGTGGGTTCTTTCAATACCTATAGCATGGGCTGTTTCGGACACATTATCACCAAAGCTCTTCAGCTTTTCTTTAATAAATAGTCTTTCAAATTCATCCCTTGCAACCTTCAAGGACTTATGCTGAAAAAGCAAATCCTTCCCCTCTGTCCTTAACTCTCCTGTTATCGAAGCTGGGATGTCTTCTGCCACGATTACTATCCCGGGGGTCATAATCACTAGCCTCTCAATAACATTTTTTAATTCCCGAACATTACCGGGCCAGTCATACCCTATCAGTATATCTAAAGCTTCCTTTGAAATCTCTTTTGGCTCTTTCCCATTCTCTGTACAAAACTCCCTGAAAAATTGCGATACCAACAGGGGTATATCTTCCCTTCTTTCCCTAAGAGGAGGAACCTCGAGGGGAATAACATTCAACCTATAATAGAGGTCTTCCCTAAAGGTTCCAGTATCCATCTCTTTCTTTAAATCCTTATTGGTAGCAGCGATTACCCTAACATCTATGCTGATGCTCTTAGTTCCACCTACCCGTTCAAACTTCTGTTCCTGGAGAATCCTCAGTATCTTTGCCTGAGTTTTCAAACTCATATCAGCTATCTCATCCAGAAAGATAGTGCCTCCATTGGCCAGGTCGAACTTACCCTTCTTTTGAAAAGACGCCCCTGTGAAGGCACCTTTTTCGTGGCCAAACAACTCGCTTTCAATCAATTCTTCCGGAATTGCAGCACAGTTTACTTCAACAAATGGATTATCGGCCCTGAGACTCTTCCTGTGGATTGAACGGGCTACCAATTCCTTTCCTGTTCCATTTTCTCCTGATATTAAAATCCACCCATTGGTTGGGGCAGCTACTGCAATCTGCTGTTTTAGTTTTGTAATCGCTTCACTGTTGCCTATTATTTCATACCCCTTGTGAATCTTCTCGCGCAGAATCTCATTTTCCTTTTCCAATCGCTGGAAACTGAGGGCATGGTTTATTGTTAAGACGACTTTCTCCAGGGATAGTGGTTTCTCAATAAAGTCATATGCCCCTAGTTTTGTCGCCTTAACTGCCGTCTCTATCGTACCGTGTCCTGAAATCATAATAACCACCAGCTTCGGAGACATTGCTTTTATCCTTTTCAAAACCTCGATACCATCAAGTCCAGGCATCCAGATGTCGAGAAGCGCTAAATCAGGCCTCTCCTTATCAACCTTCTGGATAGCCTCCATTCCATCGCTAGCCAGAGACACATTGAAACCCTCGTCTTTTAATATCCCGCTTAAAGATTTCCTTATACCTTCTTCATCGTCAACTATCAAGATACTCTTTTTCATGGTAAGCTTGTCCATATCCTTTTTTTAAACCCTAATTGGCAACTCAACTATAAACCTTGATCCCTTAGGGTAGTTTTCTTTTACCCTTATATACCCGTTATGGTCAGAAACTATCGTATTGACTATCGATAAACCTAATCCAGTTCCTGACTTCTTTGTAGAAAAATAAGGTTCAAATAGTCTTGACTTTTCCTCTTGAGGAATTCCACAACCGGTATCAGCAATTTCTATCCTGGCTACCTGAAGGGCATCATCATAAAATGTCTCTATGACAACCGTTCCCTTTTTTTCAATAGAATCAACAGAATTATCCAGTAGGTTAATTATTACTCTTCTAATCTGTTCTCTGTCCATATCAAAGATCGGAACATGCTTACCCTCTTTAAATTCAAATTTTATATTACTATGGGCTTCCTGATACAGAACCAGGGTATCTTTAATTATCTTATTTATATCATTTGGGTAAAGGTTGGTTGAGGGCAAGCGGGCAAAATTCGAAAACTCATTTACCAAGCCTTTTAAGTCTTCCACTTGGTCAATTATTGTCTTTGTGCATTCATCAAAAACCTTACCATTCTCAGAAAATTTATTTAAATACCTTTTCCTTAATCGCTGGGCAGAGAGTTTTATAGGGGTAAGGGGATTCTTAATCTCATGGGCTATGCGCCGAGCCACCTCCCGCCATGCTTCTGCTCTTTGTGCTTTTTGTAGTCGGGTCAAATCATCAAAGACCACCACCAACCCCATATAGTTTCTATCCTCATCTTTTAGCACAGCAACACTTATCAGTAAAGTCAAGGTTTCCTCTGGCAAAGACAATCTTATCTGTCTCTTAATAGTCCCGCCGATAGAGCCAGTTACCTCTTCCAACAGTTTTTTCACCTCATTCAGATATTCGGAAGCAAACACCTCATTATATGGTCTGTTTATTGCACGTTCAGCCTTTATTCCAAACATCTTTTCTGCCGATTTGTTTATGGTACTAACCCTGTCTTCCTTGTCAATAGAAATAACACCAGCGCCTACATTTTTTAATAGTATCTCCATGTATATTCTACGTTGATCAAGTTCTATATTGGTGTTTTTCAATCCAATATTTGCTTCTTCAAGCATTGATTTACTGGCCTTGAGATCAAGCGTCATCTTGTTAAACGAGTTCATTAAACTTCCAATCTCATCATCGGTGCCAGCTTCTATATGCAGGTCCAGATTCCCATTCGCAACCTCGTGTATCCCATTTGCTAATTTTTGGACTGGCACTGTAATCTCTTTTGCCAGGTAAAAACCAAACCATATAGCTGAAAATATTATAAGTAGAGTAACTATTGAGAGGGTTATAAAGTAACTTGTCTTGATAGGATTTTTTAGCATTTTAAGCTGTTTATATTCTGCAAAGGTTGAAGATATCTCTGCCATTTTAGCAACCAGGCTCAGAGGCACAAAATAATTTACTATTACCACTCCGACAGGTTTTTCATCTTTCCCTGCAAGATAGACAGGGACTACCCCTCTGATCAGTTCCCCCTTACCTGCTGATTGAATCTTGGTAGTACTCTCTCCTTTCAATCCTTCCTGTACCAGTTTTGAGTCTTCCATAGGGAAATTTTCAAAAGGTATTTCATTATTAACTGCCTTTGCCAACCCTTCTTTTTTGTCTGAAAACACCTCTATTGCTCCCAGGTTGTATTGACCCAGTTTGGATTTGATAAACCTCCCCAGAGACTCCTGTTCTCCCCGGGCTAAAAGTCTATTTTCTGCTATACCCTGACTTATCTGTTTTGCATAATATACGGCGTTATTCCCAGAATTCTGATAATATGCCTGCGCGACTGTAAGAGACTCTTGAAGAGAGTTTTCAACTTGAATACTAAACCAGTTTTCAATGCTGTTGGTTATGAACCCGGCTGCCACAAAAAACAATAGAACAGTTGGGACGATAGACAGACTAACGAAGGCTACAACAAATTTGGTGCGCAGTTTCGAACCGAGTATGTTTTTCTTTCTTTCGAAAACCAGTTTTACAATGTTCCTTACAACCAGAAAAGCTATAAGGAGCAGCAAAATCACATTTATATTTATTAACCCGAAGACCAATATATTATTGGCAATGGGAAGTTGATTGCTTATTTTTGATGAGTATATTCCCAGAAATGTAAGGAAGATAACCAGAACGGTTGTAAACAAAATTATATAACGTTCGCGTTTTCGCCTTTTCAATTCCTGAATGTTAATCCTTGAAGAATCTCTATTTACCATTTGCTCACCCTAGGTTTATTTCATCACTCTCTAACCTTGAGCCGTGAATCTTGGAACTTTGAACCTGAATAGTTACATTATTTCTCAATAAATAAACGACTCAGTATACCAGTCGGTCTCAAAGTCCCACAGAGAAACAAAGAATAACACATAATCGAGAAAAAATGGAAGTCTTATAGTGTCCAGTTTTGCCTTTATCCTCACATAATATTTATTGTTCTTTTTTAAAGAACTCATAGGTATAACAGTAATCCCATCCACCTCTGCCATTGCCTTTTTGGCTTCTAAAAAGTCTTTTAAAATTAACTCTTTTTTATCTTTTGAATTGAGAGTAACTATGAATTCATTCCTAAGGTTATTATAAACAATAGTGTGTCTAACAGTAATCGTTGCAAGGGTTTTATCAAACCAGAAACTACGAGGGTGATATAAATCAATAAAAAACGTAAAGGTAGTTGAGATACCATTGAGGATTGCCTCTTCCATTTTTTTGGTAAAACAGCCTTCCACAGAGAAATAGATCAGAAGGTCCTTAGGTGTGTTAGTTACAATTACATCTTTAATTCTTGCTTTTTTACAAAGGGCATTCGCTGGGAGAAAAAGAATGATCAGTAGTATAATGACTACACACGCTTGAGCAGAACGACAGGGTTTCATCAAGATATCTCATTGGTATTATTAAGGTTTTTGAAACCAAACAAGCCTTCTTATTGGCATCTTTTATAGCCTAAAATCAGTGAAAAAGCAAGGTTAAATTTGGTACTCCAAAAACCTCGCGGAATAGCTACAATCATACTTGAGATATTTCGGCATATAGAATTTGAGGCATCTTTTTCTTTCTTCTGTGGAAAGCCTCGACGGGCGGCAATTTCAGGACATGATTCAGAGGCTAATGAAGCAAGGCGTTTATACATTTGTCTTTTTCAGCCCAAAATGTATTTAGCCAGTTCTGGAATAGTTTGCGGAATTCCATGTCTTGGGAATAATCCCCTATTGTTTCTTTACGAATTGGGAATGATTGAACCCTTACTTTAATTTCATCGACTTTGCCGCAGAGAAATGCCCAGAGGCTCTTAGTATTTTGTGGATACACGATGGTTACATCTAAGATGCGATGCAGCTGCTCCCCCATGGCAGCAAGCACAAAAGCAATGCCTCCAGCCCTGGGTTTTAACAGGTTGGTATACGGCGATTGTTGTTTTCGATGTTTTTCTGCCGTGAAGCGAGTCCCTTCCAGAAAGTTCATAACGGACACAGGGATCGTTTTGAACTTTTCGCAGGCTCTCCGGGTTATTTCCATATCCTTGCCCCTTAGATGTGGGCGCTTTTGAAGGTAGTCCTCAGAATAACGTCTCATGAATGGGAAATCCAATGCCCAGCAGGCAAGTCCGACAAGCGGTACCCAGATCATTTGTTTCTTCGCAAAGAATTTCAGGAACGGGATCTTGCGGTGAAATATATTTTGCAAAATGAGGATATCAACCCACGACTGATGATTGGCTACAACAAGATACCATTCATTGGGTTTCAGGTCTTCAACACCGCTTACATCCCAGTTAATTTTATTCATGAGCCGTAGATTGAGCTTGTTTAAAGAAACCCAATTGCCGGCAATGCCGTTCAGCATTCTGTTACAGAGCTTACGCCAGGCATTGATAGGCACAATCAGTTTTAAAAGCGCTAGCGGAACCAGCTGAATCGGAACCAAAACCGTATTGATAAAATACATTAAGATCGACAAAACCCCACGAACTAAACCTGGCAAGAAACTCAGCATTATCTCTTTCTCTCCTTCAACATTGATTAATACTTAACGAGCCCGTAGAAAAAGCCCTTTGGCAGAGAATTAGTTTTCCGATCAGAGTCCTTTTCCCTCTTTAGAAGGGCAGACATTTATTTTCTGCATAACGACAATTAAACTGCGTTTATATTTTGTAGAAATTCTAAACCTATAAATATTTTTGTCAATCAGAATCTGGCGGCAGTTAAAATTTCAATAAATTAATTTGCCTGTATTTTCGATTAGTTGCAAACTTAATACCCCCATAACCATCCATTGAGCCTTGAATAAAAAACTTTGTTTACCTGTGAGTGTGCCTGCCCCGCCGGTGCAGCAGGCAGGTAAAGCACAGGCAGATGCTCGCTTCAAATGGAATTTTTTCACTTTTCAGGATGAACTTTAATTAGTATTGACTTTATTACAAACAAACTATATATACAATAAAACCCCATTGGATTAATTGACAGACTAAAGACTGGGTGGAGGAAGGGAGATTCATGAAGGCATTAATTGGAAAACGGCTCCTTTTGTTCGTGTTCTTATCCCTATCATTATCGATAACCAGCTGTTTTTGGACAAAAGAAAGGAAAGTTAATACCGTTGAGGGGTTGTTTAATCAAGCTTTTACTTACTATCAAGAGGAAAAATACAGAAAAGCACGGGAGGCATTTGAGGAACTGAGAGACAATTACCCTTTAAGTAAATATTCCATTGTAGCAGAGCTGAGGATAGCTGACTCCTATTATCACGAAAAGGAATACGGTGAGGCAATAGCTCATTATGAAGATTTCAGAAAACTTCATCCCACCAATCCCGTTATCCCTTACGTCATATATCAGACTGGCATGTCTTATTTTAAACAGACTCTACCCATAGACAGGGATCAGACATTCACTGAAAACGCTGTCAAACAATTTGAATATCTTATCTCCAGGTACCCTTCCACCACTTATGCAAGCTCAGCTCAGAAGGAACTGGAAATATGTAAAGAGAAGTTGGCACAGCGTGAGTTTTATGTGGGGCATCTCTATTTTAAAAGAAAGAAGTACAAATCAGCCCTCTACAGGCTCAATGGAATTTTGGAAAATTTTCCTAAATCCAGCATTAAAGACAAGGTATACTTCTATATTGGAGAGTCCTATCTGTCCTTAGAGGAGAAAGAAAAAGCAAAAACTGCGCTTACTCATCTGGTAGAAAACTACCCCAATAGTGAGCATTACAGTAAAGCCAAGAAGCTTTTGGCAAAGCTCAGGTAGAAACAGTTTTCTTAACTATCTCATAAATACTCCCCAGTGCTTTATCGAGACCTTTTAGTTTGTTTCCCCCGGCCTGAGCCATATCTGGTCTACCACCACCACTACCACCAACCATTTTGGCAATCTCTTTCATTATGCTGCCTGCATCAAATCTATTGGTAATATCCTTTGTAACCACAAGAACTAACATGACATCTTTATCCTTTTGCCCGGCAAGGAGGATGATTCCTGATTTCAACCGACATTTCAATTTATCAGCCAACTCCCTTAAGCCTTTTGGGTTATCTATATTTACCTTTGCAGACAATACCCTAATCCCTTCAACATCCTTAACCAGATCTAACAGGTCTTCTGATTGCCTGCTTGCGAATCTGCCTTGAAGAGACTCTATTTCCTTCTCCAGATTTTTGTTATGCCGGAGCAGCTTCTCTAATTTGTCGATTATCTCATCTTTCCTGACTTTCAGGATTAATCCGACTTCTTTTAATGTATCTTCTTCCTTGTTTATATGCCCTAATGCCTCCTCACCTGTTAATGCTTCTATTCTCCTCACACCAGCGGCAACACCGGACTCATTGATTATCTTAAAAATACCAATATCCCCTGTGCGCCTTGTATGGGTACCCCCGCAGAGCTCTTTGCTATAACCATGTATGTTTACAACCCTTACCTCACCGCTGTATTTCTCCCCGAAAAGGGCTATAGCCCCGCTCTCTAAAGCCTTCGTTACTGGCATCACATGGGTTTCAACCTCTACGTTTTCCCTAATCTTTTGGTTGACAAGTTCCTCTATCCTAAGAAGCTCTCTCTTAGTTAGTTGAGAGAAGTGAGTAAAGTCAAATCGAAGCCTTTCGGGAGCGACAAGAGATCCTGACTGTTTCACATGGTCTCCCATTACCTCCCGTAAGGCAGTGTGGAGTAGGTGGGTCGCTGTGTGATTGAGGGCAATCTTTTGTCGCCTATCTTTATTAAGATTAAAAGATACCCTGTCATCCTTCTTAACGGAACCCTTTTTGATTTTACCTCTATGAACAATTAAATTTGGCAGGGGCCTCAAAGTATCCTCTACTTCAAAAAAAAGGACATCGTTTATGATTGCCCCGGTATCCCCAATCTGTCCCCCTGATTCCCCATAAAAAGGGGTGTGTTTTGTCACAACTTCAATATAATCCCCCTCATAGGCGGATTCCACTTCCCTGCCATCCTTAATAATGGCCAACACGGAGCCTGATATGTCGAAGCCTTTGCTTTCATAGCCGGAGAAGGAAGATTCAATCTTATTCTTGACAAGCTTTTTATATATCTCAGAAATCTCTTCTTCTCCCGATCCCTTCCAGGATTCTTTTGCCCTTTGCCTCTGTTCATTCATGGCACTTTGAAAGCCTTTTTCATCTAGGACAAATCCTGCATCCTTCGCCGCCTCATATGCCAGATCTGCCGGGAATCCGTAAGTATCGTAGAGTTTAAAAAGCAAATGGCCTGGAATTTGTTTCTCCTCACTGCCTCTTAACCTTTCCATTTCTTCATTCAATATAGCAAGACCGCTATTCAGGGTTTGGGAGAAATGTTCTTCTTCATTATGGGTGAGTTTGGCTATGTAATTCCTTGCATCTGCAAGTTCAGGATAAGCCTCCCTCATAACATCCACCACAGTACCTGAGACCTTATACAAGAAGGGTTTATCCAGACCAAGCAGCTTCCCATGACGGGCAGCCCTCCTCATAATACGCCTGAGAACATATCCTCTGCCCTCATTGGAAGGTAGTACCCCGTCCCCTATGAGGAAGGTTATAGCCCGGCTATGATCTACTATAACCTTTATGGAAATATCATCCCTCTCGTTGTCACCATATTTTCTGCCAGAAAGTCCTTCCACAATGCCAATCAATGCCTTAAACAGGTCGGTGTCATAGTTGGTCTTTACCCCCTGAACAACAGCACTTATCCTCTCCAGTCCCATACCTGTATCAATGCTGGGCTTGGGAAGAGGAGTCAATATTCCCTCTGAGTTGCGGTCAAATTGCATGAATACTAAATTCCATAGCTCCAAGAATCTATCACAATCACACCCCACCTTACAGGTGGATTTTCCACATCCCACACCCTCTCCCTGGTCTATCAGGATCTCTGAACAAGGACCACAGGGGCCCGTCTCTCCCATTGCCCAGAAGTTATCTTCTTCTCCCATCCTGACAATCTTACTATCTGGTACCCCAACCCTAGCTCTCCAGATATCAGAAGCCTCATCATCATCCTTAAACACGGTAATCCACATCTCATCATGAGGAAGACCCAATTCCCCGGTCAGGAACTCCCAGCTCATATCAATGGCCTCTTCCTTAAAATAATCACCAAAAGAAAAGTTGCCTAACATTTCAAAGAAGGTATGATGGCGGGCGGTTACTCCTACGTTTTCCAGATCATTGTGTTTGCCTCCTGCACGAACACATTTTTGAGATGTTACTGCCCGGGGGTATTCCATCTTCTCTTCCCCCAAAAACACCCCTTTAAACTGAACCATACCCGCGTTGGTAAAGAGCAGGGTCGGGTCCTGTTTGGGGATCAATGAGGAGCTGCCGACTATCGCATGTCCCTTTTTCTCAAAGTACTTCAAAAATCTTTGTCTTATTTCACTGCCAGTCATTACCAATTCACAAATGCCTTCGTATGTGCGAACACCATCAGATAGAAAACACAAAGGCAGGCAATTATTAAAATTATTGCAAAATTTAACTAAATGTACCGCTTTAATTCCAAAAAATTAACAATACTGCGTCGGTGAACAGTCAACAGATCAACTTAAAAAGGTATATCATCCTCAGTATCAAAACCCGCATCCTGTTTAGGACTCCCCTCAAAATCCTTCCTGGTTCTATCCTGGTCAGCAGGGCTTCCTAACATCTGCATGTTGGAAGCAACAACTTCGGTTGCCCATCTCTTGTTGCCGTCTTTATCTTCCCATGAACGGGTCTGCAACTCGCCTTCAATATAAACCTGCTTGCCTTTTGACAGGTATTCCCCGCATATCTCTCCCAGTCTTCTCCATGCTACGATACGGTGCCACTCCGTTTTCTCTTCCTTTTCCCCCTGTTGATTGGACCATCTCTTAGTGGTGGCTATGCGGAAAGTAGCTACAGCCGTCCCGTCGCTGGTATATCTTACTTCCGGGTCGGCTCCCAATCTTCCAATTAGTATTACCTTGTTTACTGACATGGCTCCCTCCCTACTCCTGCCTAAAATGGAAAAAACTTGACAAAGGTAAGAATTCAATTAGGATTATTTGTAGCATAATTATCTCTAAATTCCAAAGATTTTATTAAAGGTCAGGCATAATAAATGACGGTTTCAATCTTAGAGCCCTGGGGTATCCTCTCTAAAAAGTTAGCGAATTATGAGTCCCGTCCGGAGCAGATAAGGATGTCTGAGGCTACCAACGATGCCTTAAAAAACAATAAATACCTGCTTGTTGAAGCGGAAACAGGGATTGGCAAGACTATTGCGTACCTTATCCCTGCTATTTTAAGCGGCAAAAAGATTATTGTCTCTTCTGGGACAAAGAACCTCCAGGAGCAAATCTATTTCAAAGACATCCCTCTCTTAAAAGAGATCCTTCCTGTTGATTTCAATGCTATCTATATGAAAGGAAGGAATAACTATCTCTGTCTGAGGCGTTTCAGGCAATACACTGCCCAGCCCTTTCTGAGATTCGATGGAGATTTGTCTCATCATGAAGAGATCAAAAAATGGGCAACAACCACGGAGACGGGAGACCGCTCAGAAATTGACAATCTGCCTGATGATTATCCCCTCTGGGATGATATCTGTTCAAAGAGTGACCTTTGCTTAGGACAAAAGTGTGAAACTTTCGACACCTGTTTTATTACCCGTATGCGACAACATGCTGCTGCTGCTGACATTATTATCGTAAACCACCATCTCTTCTTTGCAGATTTAGCGGTAAAGAAGTCCGGCTTTGGAGAAATAATACCCGGCTACGATGCAGTAATCTTCGATGAGGCACATCAACTGGAAGATGTGGTTACCAATTACTTTGGTATAATGATAAGTAATTTTAGATTTGCAGAGCTGATCAGAGATATTCAGAGAAAGCTGGGATTGGGTAAAATCAATGATAAAGGGATAAATCAAAGACTGGATTCTTTAATGCAGAGACAAGAGAAATTCTTTAACAGCTTCGGAAGCACTGTAACGAGATACCGATTGAAGGAAGATATTCTTAATGACAATACCTTAAAGCAGTTTGGCGAGATTTTAAATAGCCTGGATCTGATCTCTGCCAGGCTTAACAGTCTGGAGAACAAAACCGATGAAATCAGGGCTTGCAGCAAAAGGGTATCAGACATAAAAGACCAATTAACCTTTATTGTTACCCTTCAAAGCCCCCTGTATGTCTATTGGTGTGAAAACAGAGGGAAGGGCATATTTCTCCATGCATCACCCATTGACGTATCCTATGAGCTGAATACCCGACTGTTCAGCAACCTCAAATGTATCATTTTCACCTCTGCTACGATTTCTACCAATAAGAGTTTTAGTTACTTTAAAAATCGCCTGGGGCTTCATGGGGATATCAACGAATTATCCCTGAGTTCCCACTTCGATTATGAAAGACAGGCTATTCTCTATCTGCCGAAAGGGATACCTGACCCGAATACATCCAAATTTGTTGATGCTATATCTGAGGAGATTGAAAAGATACTGACTATCAGCTCCGGAAGGGCATTTGTTTTATTTACAAGTTATAAGAACATGAAAGAGGTCTATGAAAGGTTAAGGGAACGACTGGACTTTTTGCTTTTACTCCAGGGGGAAAAGCCAAAGTCTCATTTGCTTATGGAATTTAAAAGAGACGTCAACTCTGTATTATTAGCCACCCATAGTTTCTGGGAAGGGGTGGATGTTCAGGGTGAGGCACTGAGCTGTGTTATTATTGATAGGTTACCCTTCGCCTCCCCTTCGGAACCCGTAGTTGAAGCCAGAATCGAAAATATCATAAGAAGTGGAGGGTCCCCCTTTCTTGATTATCAATTACCATCGGCCATTATAACATTGAAACAGGGAATAGGCAGGTTAATTAGAAACAAAAAAGACAGAGGGGTTATTTCTATATTGGATAATCGTATATTAACAAGGGAGTACGGAGAAATATTTATCAATAATTTGCCCAATTGTCCCATAACAAACAATTTAGATGACATCAAAAAATTTTTCAATTAGCTTGACTTTGCCGATAGTATCATTATATATAGGTGAAAGTTGCGCCCGGTTACTATACAAGTTGCTGTACGTCAGATTTTTCAGACAATTCCCATATACCCTGAGATTAAACGGAGAGAAGCATGGATTATGATATAAAGAGAGAAGATGTTGAGATTCCGGATACCCTGCCCTTATTGCCTGTCAGAGACGTCGTCATATTTTCATACATGATTGTACCATTGTTTGTAGGTAGAGAAGGGTCCATCAAGGCCGTTGATGAGGCATTATCAAAAAACCGTTTGATATTCTTAGCTACTCAGAAGGACCCGACGGTTGAAGATCCGAAACCCGAGAGTATCTATTCTGTGGGAACGGTGGCTACGGTTATGAGAATGCTAAAACTCCCTGACGGAAGGGTAAAGATTCTGGTTCAGGGTTTAATGAGAGGGCGTATAATTGAGTACATACAACAGAAACCTTGTTACATGGTGAATATCGATACGATCAAGGAACCGATTATGCCTGAACTGCCCCTGGAGGCAGAAGCCCTGATGCGAAGTGTTAAGGAACACAGTGAGAAGGTACTTTCTTTAAGAGGCTTGTTGTCTTCAGATGTTGTAATGATCCTTAATAATATTGAAGACCCGGGAAGACTGGCAGATCTGGTGGCTTCAAACCTGAATTTGAAGATTGAGGAAGCTCAGCAGGTCCTGGAGATTTTTAACCCTATTGATCGCCTCATAAAGGTTAATGAGCTTTTAAGCAAAGAAGTAGAGCTCTCAAGCATGCAGGCAAAGATACAGTCCCAGGCTAAAGAAGAAATGACCAAGACACAGCGAGATTACTTCCTGAGGGAACAGCTTCGGGCAATCAAGAATGAACTGGGAGATGTAGATGAAAGGACAAAAGAAATAATAGACTTCAAGAAGAAGATCAAAAAGGCAAAGATGCCTAAAGAGGTTGAGAAAGAAGCCAACAAACAGATGGACAGGCTGGAACAGATGCACCCTGATGCAGCAGAGGCATCTATAGTTAGAACCTATCTTGATTGGCTGGTAGAGCTTCCCTGGAAGATAATTACCGAAGACAACCTCGATATAAAGGCTGCTAAAAAAGTACTGGATGAGGATCATTATAATTTAGAAAAGGTTAAAGAAAGGATACTGGAATACCTGGGTGTCCGCAAGCTGAGCAAAAAGAAGAAAGGCCCTATCCTTTGCTTTGTTGGCCCACCAGGAGTGGGAAAAACATCGTTGGGCAAATCCATTGCCAGGGCTTTAGGGCGTAAGTTTACAAGGATATCCCTTGGTGGTGTTAGAGACGAAGCAGAGATTAGAGGACACAGAAGAACCTATGTAGGAGCACTGCCAGGGCGGATAATTCAGAGCATCAAACAAGCAGGATCAAATAATCCGGTTTTCATGATGGATGAAATAGATAAAGTGGGGGCAGATTTCCGGGGAGACCCTTCTGCCGCCCTTTTAGAAGTTTTGGATCCCGAGCAGAACTTTGCTTTTAGTGACCACTATCTGAATGTCCCTTTTGATCTTTCAAATGTTATGTTTATTACCACTGCAAATCTCGTAGACCCAATCATCCCTGCCTTGAAAGACCGAATGGAGGTCATTACTCTCTCAGGATACACAGAAGAAGAAAAGTTAAAGATAGCGCTAAAGTTTTTACTCCCTCTACAGTTAGAAGAAAACGGAATTACAGAAAAAGATATGAAGATGTCGAATGAAGCTATATTACAGATAATTTCCCACTATACTCAAGAAGCCGGACTTAGAAACCTTGAACGGGAGATTGCGAGTATATGTAGAAAAGTAGCCCGAAGGATCGCTGAAGGGAAAAAAGGGGTTTCCAGGGTTAATAGAGGAAACCTGCACAAATACCTGGGCACACCTGTGTACCTGCCTGAAGAGGAGCAAGCAATAAGTGAGGCTGGAGTTGCGACTGGCCTTGCCTGGACACAGGCAGGCGGGGAAATCTTGCACATAGAAGCATCCACCATGAAAGGGAAAGGGGACTTAATCCTTACCGGACAACTGGGAGATGTAATGAAAGAATCTGCACAGGCTGCCCTGAGCTATGCCCGTTCAAAGGCAAAGGAGTTGAAATTAGACGAAGATTTCTACAAAAAACAGGATGCCCATATCCATATTCCGGCAGGGGCTATCCCCAAAGACGGTCCATCAGCAGGGGTAACTATGGCTACTGCCTTAATCTCTGCCCTTTCAAAAACCCCTGTCAATAAGGATATAGCTATGACAGGTGAAATAACCCTGAGAGGAAGAGTGCTTCCAATTGGAGGGTTGAAAGAGAAGACTTTAGCTGCATTGCGGGCAAAGATTGGGACTGTAATTATTCCTGAGAGAAACAGGAAAGACCTGGATGATATCCCTAACTACATAAAAAAGAAGATTACTTTTGTTTTCGCTAAAAAGATGGATGACGTGCTAGAGGCAGCGCTTCTAAAGGGAAGTAGAGTTGGAAATCAAAGAGGTGGGAGAATTCGGGCTGATAGAGAGAATAAAAACTAAGCTCGCTTTCCCCCATCAAGATATCATTAAAGGTATAGGCGATGATGCCTGTGCTATTGAGATTCAAAAAGGAAGATTACTGCTCTCCACCAGTGATTCCCTTATTGAAGATGTTCATTTTGACCTGAGGTTTATATCTGCATATAATTTAGGAAAGAAGTCCCTGGCAGTTAATATTAGTGATATCGCTGCTATGGGAGGAACCCCAAAGTTCTTCTTGGTCTCCCTTGCCATTCCCCCAAAGATATCTGTAGAATTTATCGATGAATTTGCAGATGGCATTAAGGAGACCGCTAATTCCTTCCAAACTCATGTCGTTGGTGGCGACACCTCTTTTTCTCCAGAAAAGCTCAACATTAACATTACTTTACTGGGAGAAGCCTTTCCTGGCAATGTAATCTATCGTGATAATGCCCATGTTGGAGATCAAGTATTTGTAACGGGGACGCTGGGAGATTCGGCTCTGGGGTTTGAAATTCTCATGAATAGAAAAGAACTATCCAGGATTGAGGAAAGATTTAAGGATTTAGTGGAAAGGCACTGTAACCCCACTCCCAGGGTAGCCGAAGGCAGGTTGATTGCAGAGAACCGCATTGCCTCGGCCATGATTGATATTAGCGACGGTCTTATCTCTGACCTTGGGCATATCTGTGAACAAAGCAAAGTGGGGGCAAAAATCTGGTTGGAAAAACTCCCTGCTTCGGAAGCCTTTCAAAAGGTCTCCCGTGAATTTACCGACAGACCAATAGATTTAGCCCTCGGTGGCGGAGAGGACTATGAGCTTTTATTCACCGTTGATAAGGGTAATATTAACTTATTTAACAGGATGAAAAACAGATTTAAGACTAAGGTTACCCATATTGGAGAGATTGTAGAACCAGAGGAAGGGATTACGGTTTTAGATGATAGTGGGAAGAGATACACAGTTGAAAAAAAAGGCTTCGATCATTTTTTGTAAACTTCATCCATCTCCCTGATTCATCACGTCCTGATTCCCCTGTAATGACGTATCTGTTCTATCGGGCGCAATAAATTGCGCCCCTACATATGATTTATAACAATAATCCCATGAACATGATTTGGCATTACAATAAATTCCTCAATTTCAACATCTCTAAAATGTTCAGGTATTCCCTGCCAACATGCCATTATTCTTTTACCCATTTCGTTCAATCTCATTTCACCATCTACTGCATCGCCTAACAAACATTCCCTGTTTTGTGTGCATATCGTTACAAAATATGCCCCTGCCTTTGAATAATCATATCCTTTTAATCGTATAGAACGGTGGTGGTGAATGTCAGAATATCAGGGTTATATTTCATCTTTTCCCCTCCACAATCTTTATCTCATCTTCTGTCAGCCCATAGAGGTTATAGACCATCTAGTCAATCTGCCTTTCCAGTGCCGATGTGTAGGTATTGGGGTCTTTCTTTTGGGCAGTGAGGATTTGGGGGCAGCAGTTATGCAAATTGAAGTTTCTTCTCCATTGGTTTAAGAACATTTTTAAACATATGAGAGGCTTTGAAGAGTTCAATACCCATAAGATTACCGTTACTGTCAAGTTCCATATTCACACCCGGAGATACTTCTACAACTTCGGCTTCCTCACCTTCTTTTGCAAGGTAAAGGATATCCTCTTCTTCATCATAAAAAACCTTGAAATCGTCCATTAGATTTTCCTCCATCTTCCTGATTTAACTCGGTTTTCTTTTTGTCCTTCTTTTAAGGGATGTATAGTTAATAGCTTAACATCTATATCTTCATATCTATATGCTACCATTATATCTCTTTCTTTTCCATATAATACTGCCTTCTTAACAGCTATTGTATGCCCTGTTTCTGCATCTATGAATCGCTCTTCTGCATTTTTGAAGATTTCTTTTGGCAGGCTGTATTCAATCTTTCTCATGACAATCCTTGCCTCAATGTGCTTTGAATATTTAATTTGCATTGTTACCCCTTCCCCTCCACAATCTTTATCTCATCTTCTGTCAGCTCATAGAGGTTATAGACCATCTGGTCAATCTGTTTTTTACACTTCGCAAAATCTCGCCAATTTTGGATATCGGCGGGCATACCAAGTTTCCACTTCGCGAATATCTTCGGCGTTCAAGCCGTACATTTCATAAACCAATTTATCAATTTCTTTCTGCTCGTTGCTCATATAATCATAGCGGGGATTTTGTTTTTGTTTTACAAAAATTTGGCGAACAAGTTTATCAACCGCAGGATTAAAACTAATTACTATTGGCAAACCTTTAAAATCATTAACTTGTGCGTGCACGGTATGATCAATAAAATTCTTAAAAAAATATTTCATTAACTTTGATGCAAGCAACCCCAATAATAAATGTGTTTTCAATTCTTCATTTGGAAAGATGGTTGACCCATTGTTATCAAATAACGCAGTAGAGTTTAATCTAACAGTAGGAGCATATTGTCCAGTCAAAGAAAAGGTAATTCCTTTTTTAAACCAAGAGTCTTCATTTCTGATAGATGCCTTATTTTTTCCTGAATCTCGCTGTGTTCTGCTTCTTAATTCTTTGACAGATACTCGCGACCAGTCTATAAAATAATCTGTTGGAACAAAATAATTCGGCAACCAACCCTCATCAGTGTCAGATTCTCCCCCTTTGTCATATGGAATAATGTATTTCCCTTTATGTTTTTGGGGATCTATTCCGTGAAGTCGTTCATCAATTGTAAGTAGAGATATCTCATATTCATTAAGGATTCTTTCCTGCGGAACCGGTCTGTAGTTACCTCTGGCCACAGGATTCTGATACAAAAAATAATCGTTTTCCCCTGTATCTATACCCTTTTTTACATCCGCAAAATTGGGATATAGAGAAGATACTCCATGAGGGTAAGACATAAACTGAAACAATTTTGGGCTGCCGACAAAAATCGGCAGATTAGAATTGGTTTTAATCAATCCTTGATTATATTCATATACGGCTAGCTTGGACGTGGATTGACCGATAAAATCATCTAAATGATAAAGTTTTTCCCGTAATTCTTCTATTTCTTTTCGGGTTGAAATATTTGTAAAATCAGCTGTTATCAATTTGCTGTCGTTATCTGATCTGTTCGTCACGCTCATTATGCAGGCATTGACAGTCGCCTCAAAACAATCCTGGTGTACACGAATTATTTTATGTAATTGCTTTCCCAATACCTGCTCCCGCAATGGTTTATGGGTTTTAATCGTTAACCAAGTATCAGAAACGATAAAAGATAAAATCCCACCCGGCTTGAGAAATCTTTTTAGTGCCGTTGAAATAAAAATACCATAACTGTCTTTGCTTCCAAGACCGTGCCATTCTTTAATATCATTTTCTACTTTAACACCATAGGGCGGATTACCGATAACAATATCAAAACCGCCGATTTTATTATTATTGTTATCTTTACGATCAAATACTTCGGAAAAATGAAAATCAGGTTTGAATAATTTATAAGTGCCGTCTTTAATTTTTTGTTCCAATTTCGCGATTATTTTTAATGTTTTCTCAATTTCCTTTTGAACTTTTACTTTCCTTTGCCCCTTTACTAAAGTATCAACATTATCAATTTGAGATTTAAACTGATTGCCATAATTTTTTAAAACTGCTTGAATTAATTCATGTTCCAAATTATCAAACTGTTTTTTTAATCTCTTTTTTTCATTTTCATTATCTGAAAGGTAAAATTTATCTTTTATAGCAATCATTCTATCCTTCATTTTTTCATATTCTGACTCGCTCTTAAATAAACCATATTGGCCAACCATTTCTTCTTGGAAAATATCAATATCATCAATTTTTTCTTGTAACGAGTTGCCAACGCGGAATTGAAAATCCAAATTAGGGAGCGGTTCGGCTTCGGATTTTTCATAATCTACTATCAATGCCAGCCACAAACGAAGCTTGGCAATTTCAATAGCGCCAGGGTCAATATCCACGCCATAAAGATTTTCTTTTATAAAATGTTTTTTGAGCGACACTTCATTTATATTTTTGCCGACATTTACATTAAGCCGTTTCCGTAAATTAACCAAAACCTGCATCATCTCTACCGGGAAAGCCGCGGAGCCGACTGCGGGATCCAGAACTTTAATATGCTCCAATTTGTCATCAAGCAATCTAATTTCTTCTTTTTTTAGGGTAAGAGGTTCTATTTCTTCTTTATCGTAAATTAACTGATGGAGTTTTTCTTTGTTAATTTTTGTTTCATTTTGCAAAAACTGCCACAAAGAATCCTTTACCATAAAGTGAACAACTTCTCTTGGCGTGTAAAAAGTCCCTTTTTTGCCTCGTTCTTCTTCAGCTAGGGTATTCTCAAAAACCTTGCCCAACATTTCTGGATCAATTGAAACTTCTTGGTCATCCGGTGAATTTTCATCTATGGTAAAGTTATAATTTTCAAAGAAATTTAGAATAATATCTCGGATAAACTTATCATCAAAAAAAATAAAAATGCCTTTTTCTTGTAAATTGTTTTCTAGTTCACTTCTTTCAAAAAGACCGCCATTAAGATAAGGGGTATCTTTATACTGTTTTTTTATTTCTGCTGGCCGTTCGCTTTCTTTCTTGGCAAAGACATCAAAAAATAAAGGCTGGAAAAAACTTAAGTAAAGACTTGTATTGCTATTATTCTCAAGCGTTTTTCTAATATAATTAACTTGATTTTCTATCCAACCTTTACGCTGTAAGAAATACACAAAAACAATCCTACCCAGAAAAGTATAAACAAATCTATTTATCTGTTCTTTATATTCTTCATCTGTATATCTGTCCTTTAGCCAAAGGCAAACTGTATTTTTATTTTGTTTCTCAAATTCATGTTTGGTCCGCTCAAAAATTACTCTAAAATCGTCAAAGAACTTATTAGTAACTTTCTCTACAGAAAACACGTCTTTGATTTTTTCTAAAGACGAAAAACTATCATCGTTATCTTCACCTCCAATTCTTTGTAGAAAGGTTTTGTTGGTAAATTCCGGGTTTACAAAATAAGTAAACCGTCGAAAGGCGCTCCAGTCTCTGCGGGTTCCAAGATAATTGGCATAAATCAGAGAAAAACGGAAATTACCCCGGGGGTCATAGAAGATAAAAATGCCCGCTTCTGACTGACTTTCTTTAAGGATTTTCTTTCCCTTCTCATACTGCGCCTTCTTGCCGCTTCGTTCTGAAAGTGGCTGGCTTGCCTCGAATGCACAGACAAGCATCTTCTCATCCTGTGCAAACTGAATTTCACCAAGATTTACACCGTTCCTGAAATTATCATCGTCATATTGGAACAACTCTTCTTCTCTTGGAGTGAAGGCACGGCTTTTCTCACGGAAAAAGCGAATAAATTTATCGGGGCTAAAATCTTCAATTATGTCATATAATATTTTTCTTGCATTGTTATACAATTCTGGCATGTAACTCCTCAATGATAAGGATAAACCTTAATCAGGCATTCTTCCCTGTCTTTCTTGCGCCCCATAAGAAAGCAGATTGTTTGGGTGGGAGTTTGATATTAAGGATTCTATCGAATATTTTCATTCTGGAATAACCTCCATTTTAGTTTAACTAAATTGGATATTGCTCCATTTCGGCAATTATGTCAATAGTCTGCAATGATAGGGGGTTTGTTGTAGATTTTGAAATTTAATTTTTTCTGCCACAGATACCAAAGCATTCTAGCAGATTTATATTTTCTGATTTTCTATTGCAATAATTATTTCTTTAGATAAATCTTTCTGCTTGTCCTTCTCTTTTTGGAGATAGTCTTCTCCAATCTCATCTTTCAGGGCTGATATTTCGATAATTGCTTTTTTACGATTGTTATCATTTGAATTTAGAAGATTGGCGATGCGACGCAGGGTGTAGTCAGAGAGTGTGCCGTAATCAATTATGTCCTCGCGCAGGGTTCTTAAAAAATCCATGTACGGCAACAATTCTTCCCATGGATTTTTTATGAATGTGTTGAGATTATTCAACGCCTTCTGTTCCAGACTTTGCTCACTCACAGGCACGGTACGATGTTCCCTGAATTTCTTTACCTTTTCATAGCAATCCCAGAACACATTGCTTAAAGGAAGTTTTTCTTCATCTTTATCACAAACGATTTTATCAAAGACTTCCTCAAAGGTTGGCTGATATATCCCCGCCTGTGCCGTAGGCACTGCAGACAGGCAGTTGTCTTTCTCAGCATTATATTTAACGCTATGAATATATAGTTTTCCTTTTTTAAGAAAGACTAAAAGCTCATTTTCACCATATTTTTTGGCAACCTTTATACGAGACGGATAATTCTTTAAATCTTTAATAAGTGCTGGATTTCCTCTTTTGATTTCCAGATATTTTGTCAGCATTTTGGTATAAAAGCCTTCCTGTTCCAAATTGTCCGGGTTTTGTTGTATTCTCTCATACAATCCTGAAGGGGTCGGCTCTTCGTCAATATCAAATATCTTTGCGTCTTCACCGAGGGTGTTATGAATTAAAAACATCTTATTGCTGGCAATCTCCCGTGATTTTACAAGCTCTGCACCTTTTTCCGTAGGAAAGAAATTCACTATATAAAGCTCGTCAAAGACCTTTTTGCTGATACGGTTTATGCGGCCCACGCGCTGGATTACCCTGACAGGGTTCCATGGGATGTCATAATTAATCACCATGCCGGCACGGTTTAAGTTAAAGCCCTCGGAGATTCTGTCAGAGGCAAGGAGGATATCATATTCATCTTCCCGTCTGCCATATGAGGCATCAAAATTCTTATTTATATTCATTATCTTTGATGACGACAGGTCTCCGCCTATTACCAGCAATCTTTCGCAGAACTGTTTTTTCAAAATTGGCTCAAGATATCTGACTGTATCAAGATATTCAGAAAAGATTATAATTTTTCTCTTAGGCTCACCCTTTTTGGGCTTTTGTTTTAATACATCCTTGATATTTTTCAACAGGCATTCAGCCTTTGGGTCGTTTTTAACCAAATTTAAGGCTGATAGTTCTTTCAAAATATTATCAAAAAGAGTCAAATCTGCGTTTATGTGGGCAAGGAAATCGTCTTTGTATTTCAATTTATTCAAATCATAAATCTTATGGTTTTTAGGGTAATCTCCATTTCTTATCTTTTCAGAATAATCTTTCAGGTATTCTTCAATCTGGTCTAGATCCAAATCATAAATTTTGTATAAAAGAGAGCGGTCAAGGATATACTTCTGGGTTTTATTGATAAACTGAAGGGCAATCTCAGTAATTTCTTTAAAGTTCTTAATACTCTGTTCAAAGGACCCGAAAGAACTCTCAAAACGTTTGACTATCAACCTCCGCATAAAGTCATACAGGTTGCGCTGTTGGATAAACTGAAAATTTTCTCTCTCAGTTAGTTTCTCACCAATAACTTTTTCACGCTCAACTTCGTATTCAAATGGCCGATAGATTGCGCCATTGAATTGCCCGCCTTCATCAGGGTCGCCAAAATAATGGCTGACAATCTGGTCGTAAAATTCTGACTGCTTTTTGGTTAATTCAAAAAACCATTCATTTGGGTCTTTAACCTTAGAGAGGTTTTTGACTTCATCTTTGTAAAAAGGATTGTTTTGCAGGTCAAGGCGGTTGCGCCGGATAGTAACAGGCTCTATCACATCTCTGATTTGTCTGGCAAGATAATGTGCTCTCTGTTTTACTTTATACAGATTTATAGATGCTTCTTCAAAAAGACCCTTATAGTAATCTTCTGCTTTTCTCCTTTTGTATTCGTTTGGAGAGCTATGATACTTTCTTATGTAAGCAAGTCTATCAAAGGTTCCTTTGAAAACCCTGAATCTATCAACAAGATTATTTTCTAAAGTTATTGACGATTTCTTTGGGGTAATAAAGAGCTTTAGTAAAGACAGGATATCGCCGGGCCTGTTATTAAATGGTGTAGCGGTGAGCAAAATAACAATTTTATTGCGGCAGATGTTTTTTAAATATTCATAGTTCTTTATGTCCTGATTTCTGAAACGATGCGCCTCGTCTATAATCACTACTTCAATGTCTCTTGCCTTATACACAAAATCGGCTATATTCTCTAAATCACCGAGCGACCTGACTTCCCAATCATATAGCCGAAATTCTTCGGTGTATTTCATCCATCCGGAGTTCTTGTTCTTATCACCTACAATGCCTGGCGGACAAATGACAACACCACGTTTTTTTAATTCTCTTGCTACGGCACAGGCAATGATTGTCTTGCCCAAACCAACAACATCAGCAATGATAACCCCGTTGTTTTTCTCTATAATTGCAAGCGCCTGTTTTACTGCGTCAATCTGATATTGATAAGTAGTGTAGCCGTTTTCTTCTAATATTTTAATCAGCGACTGCCCAACCTCTTTTTGTTCAAATGAGTCAAGATAGGTTTTAAGGACTAAAACAAAAGCCTCAAAGGGCGTAATATCTTTAACAAGGGTCTCTTTTTCAACTGTCTCTATTAATTTCCTTTTAGTGACATCATCTTCGGTTATCTTTACTGCCTCATCCCATAATCTATCAAAATATTCTTCTGCATCATCAAAGCCAAAGTCGCTTATCTCAACATTAAACTCCTCCTGGGTTGTGATTCCGGCTTTTGTCAAATTACTGCTTCCGGTAATAAATAAGTTCCTTTTGACTTGGCCTTCTTCTAATTTAAACAAATAAATTTTCGCGTGATTCGGGTTATATGTCTTCCGAATGATTAGTTTGCCATCGCTTATGAGTTTAATAAAAAATCTCACCTGCTGATAAAATTCCTGTGTATCAAAATCTTCTGAATTAATCGATTTTTTAACTGATTGTAAAAATTTATAACTTCTTTCTTCATCTGATAACTGCTTATCCTGGTCAGCAAATTCGAGAAGCCCGAAATTTGTTTTATCGACATTTAACCCTACTAAAACCTTGATGGTTATATCTGGTTTTTCTTTTAAACCCTCATATAACTCTCTTATTCCGGAAAAATAGAAAAACCCTACCAAAAATTTTAATTCATCGCTTTTCTTAATCAATTCTATCAAGCGTTTTCTTAGATTAGTTTCGCTGTTGTTTGTAATAAAGTTTTTCATGCATATCCTTCAAGAGTCTTTTTTCGAATCGTATAAAACCCTGAGGTGTCGTTGATAGGGGGTGATGGTGTTGTATAGGCATGCAAACATCTTTAAGCTCTTCGATGTAACCACTAAAAGGAGGGAAGATCAGTTTGGTCTCTAGCGTCTGGAGTCCAGTGTCTGAATTGGCATTACACATCAACCCATTTCACAAGGGCATCCAGATTTTCTTTGCTGCTTCTGAACTTGTTATACGGAGAGTCCCAGTCGGGGTAACCAATGGCTATCCCAAGAACAATCTTTTTAGAATTGGGGATATTCAGGTGTTTCCTAACTATGTCAGGATATCTCGCTGCGGCGGCCTCGATACAGGTCCCAAGGCTATAATCAGTTGCAAGTAACGAGATGTTCTGGGTAATTATCCCAACGTCAAGGACCGAATAGGTTCCCAGTTCTTTATCGATATATATGTAGATCACGTTTGGGGCACCAAAGAACCTGAACATATTTACGTAGTGTTGATCCCTTTTTATCTTGTCTTCTCTCTCTATCGACAGGGCCTCAAAAAGCCCTTTACCTACCTCTCTGTATCTATTCATATTAGAATCTGGCCACTGTTCAGGCATCCCAATATCCGGGTTGTAAGGAACCTTATTCACGTGGTTATTAGATAATTCTTCAGCAAGCCTCTTTGCCGTATCACCCCCAACTATCGTAAACTCCCATGGCTGAGTGTTTCCCCAAGATGGGGCCAAAATGGCATCTTCCATTATCTTGACCAGGATATCTCTTGGGACGGGATTGGGTTTAAATGCTCTAATGCTCTGCCTTTTCCTTATGGCGTCTTTAAGTTCCATCTTTATCCTCCCCACTTTCTACATAACTATCTCTGTCCCTACACCTACGTCGGTAAACACCTCAAGAAGAAGTGCATGTTTTACCCTGCCATCTATAATATGGGTTTTTACAACCCCTTCTGTCAGAGCATCCAGACAGCAGGTTACCTTTGGTATCATACCTTCTGAGATTATACTGTCCTTGATATATTTTCTGACCTTCTTTGAATCTATAGTTGAAATTAACCTTTTGTTTTCATCCAGCAGGCCTTCTACATCGGTAAGCAATACCAGTTTTTCTGCCCTTAAAGCAGAGGCTATTTTCCCTGCTACAAGGTCAGCATTAATATTGTAGGTTTCTCCCTGGCTGCCTATACCTACAGGTGCAATAACGGGGATAAATTTGTTCCTGTCCAGAGCTTCAATAACATTGGGGTTAATGGATTCCACCTCCCCGACCATCCCTATATCTATAATCTCAGGGGCATCTGTACCGTCCTTTTGCTTTATTATATCAAGCTTTTTGGCTTTAATCAGCTGACCATCCTTTCCGCTTAGCCCCACTGCCTGACCACCGTGATGATTAATCAGTCCTACTATCTCCTTGTTTATCTTTCCTACCAACACCATCTCTACTACATCCATTGTCTCCAGATCGGTAACCCTCATACCATCGATAAATGTTGAGGGTTTGCCCATCTTTTCAAGAACCTTGCCGATCTGTGGGCCTCCCCCGTGAACGATGACCGGGTTAAAACCAACATACTTCATCAGGATGACGTCGAGGGCAAAATTAACTTTCAGGTCGTTATCAACCATTGCATGACCACCGTACTTTATAACTATTGTCTTATTATAAAACCTTCGGATATACGGGAGTGCCTCTATTAACACCTCTGCCTTGTCTATCAATTTTTCCATAACCAGTTCTCTTCAGACTGAAAACCTTAAAGGATATATCTGCTCAGGTCTTCATCTTTAACAAAATCTAACAATTTTCCTTTAACATAGTCAGTATCTATAACAATGTCTTTATCATTTAAATCTGGGGCGTCGAAGGAGATATCATCCAATAGTTTTTCCATAATCGTGTACAGTCTTCTGGCACCAATATTCTCTGTTCTCTCGTTAACTAAGCTGGCGATTTCGGCAATCTCACCAATGGCATCATCTTTAAAAATCATGTTTATATCTTCGGTCTTCAGTAAGGCAGTGTACTGTTTTATCAGGGCATTTTGAGGCTCTGTCAGAATCCTGATAAACTCCTCTTTGCCAAGAGAATCCAATTCCACCCTTATCGGGAATCTTCCCTGAAGCTCCGGAATAAGATCGGAAGGTTTTGAAATATGGAACGCCCCCGCAGCAATGAACAGTATGTGATCAGTTTTTACCATTCCATACTTGGTCGTTACTGTTGTTCCCTCAACAATGGGCAAAATATCTCTCTGAACCCCTTCTCTGGATACGTCAGGGCCATGGCCTGATTCTCTTCCGGCAATTTTATCAATCTCATCTATGAAGATTATACCTGATTGCTCCACCCTCTTTTTAGCAAGCTTACTGACATTGTCCATATCTATTAACTTTTGCTCTTCTTCCTGGAAGAGGATGCTTACCGCATCGGGGACTTTAAGCTTTCTCTTCTTTGTCTTTTCAGGAAAGAGGTTGCTGAATACATCCTTAAGGTTTATATCCATCTCTTCCATGCCGTATGCAGAGAAGACCTCTATGACAGGAATATTCCTGTGAGTTACTTCTAGATCTACAATTCTTTCATCCAGCTTCCCTTTTCGCAGTAACTCCCTTAGCTTTTCCCTGGTGCCTATTTGATTACTTTTAGCTTCAATATCTGTCCCGTTTGTTAATTTCTCACCAACGCCTCTCATTCCCGTTTGGTAAGGCAGTAATAGGTCTAAAACCCTCTCCTCCGCAATCTCCCTGGCCTTGCTGCGAACCTTTTCTGCTTCTTCACCTTTTACCATATTAACTGCCAGTTCTGTAAGGTCGCGAATCATAGACTCTACATCTCTCCCAACATATCCGACTTCTGTAAATTTGGACGCCTCGATCTTCAGGAAGGGTGACTGGGCAAGCTTAGCAAGCCTTCTGGCTATCTCTGTTTTACCGACCCCTGTAGGTCCAATCATAATAATATTTTTGGGGGCAATTTCATCTTTAAGATCCTCCGGGACCTGTTGTCTCCTCCATCTGTTTCTTAATGCAATAGCTACCGCCCTCTTTGCATTTTTCTGTCCTATTATATATTTATCCAGTTCTGCAACAATCTCTCTAGGCTTGAAAATTGACATCAATCCTCCTCAAAGCAACTAATTAATCTTTCGTCTAACATGTCATTTTGGAACCATTCTACCATAGTAAATAACATCAGAAGGTAGTCATTGCGAGGAGTTCGCCACAGGCGAACGACGTGGCAATCTTTATGAGATTCCTCGCTTCGCTCGGAATGACATTTCGGTTGAATGTCTACTTATTTAAAGACGTTCAATATAAGTTGTCTTCCGGTTACAATTCTTCTATAAATATCCTGTCATTGGTGTAAACACAGATGCCTGCTGCAATTCTCATGGACTCTTCGACTATACTCTTTACATCCAGATCAGAATGCTTTATGAGAGCCTTTGCAGAAGCTAAGGCATATGCTCCCCCTGAACCTATAGCAATTGCCCCTTCATCGGGCTCAATAACATCCCCGTTACCCGATATAATCAGGGTATGCTCCTTGTCAGCCACAATCAGTAGAGCTTCCAATCTGCGGAGTATCTTGTCTGTCCGCCAATCTTTCGCCAGCTCCACAGCTGCCCTGGTCAGATTGCCATGATACTGTTCCAGTTTACCCTCAAACTTCTCAAACAGGGTAAAGGCATCCGCAGTTGTTCCGGCAAAGCCGGCAAGGACATTATCGTTGTATAAACGCCTAACCTTCCTTGCACCATGTTTCATAATGGTATCGTTAAGGGTTACCTGCCCATCACCACCAAGGGCAATCTTCCCTTTATGCCTGACACACAAAATGGTAGTCCCTTTAAACATAACTACATCCTTCTATTGTTCACGGTATTGCCAACAGCGCACCATAACAGCGGGCTTAAGCCCGCTGTTGAACGCGCTGTTGAAATTCCCAAATGTCCAAAACCTGTGGAAGAGGCACATCGCCTCTCCTAAAGTTTACTTCTGGGGTGTGCCTTGTCATAGACCTCCATTAATTTGTCAATACTTATATGGGTATATTTTTGGGTCGTTCCCAGGCTCTTATGCCCTAAAAGCTCCTGAATTGCCCGCAAATCAGCTCCTGCATCTAAAAGATGAGTGGCAAAGCTATGGCGTATAGAGTGCGGACTGATATCTCTCATTATACCGCATTGAAAGACGTACTTTTTAACTATCCTGGCAACACTTCTGGAGCTTAACCTTTCACCCCTGAAATTCAGGAAAACAGGGCTTACCAATTCTCCCTGAGAGTACCTTTCAGGGAGCTTTCCTTCCAGCTCACTTACATGTTCAAGGTAATTCTTCAGGGCTTCTATTGCCTTTCCCCCGATGGGAACAATCCTCTCTTTTCTCCCTTTCCCTCTTACCTTAATAATACCCAAACTAAAGTCCAGATCATCAATATTCAGCCCCACCAACTCGCTTACTCTAATACCACATGAGTACAAAACCTCCAATATTGCCCTGTCTCTACATTCTAAGATGGATGATTTAACAGGTTTTTCAACCAGTCTGAACATCTCATCAACAGACAAAAAAGCAGGGATATGTTTTTCCTGTTTAGGGGTGGTAACCATAGCAGCTGGATTCATTGAGAGTATTTCTTCCTTAATCAAGAATTTGAAGAATGTCCGAAGGGAGGCGAGTTTTCTTGCAATGGAAGTCTTTTTATTTTTGCCATACAACTCCATTAAATAGGCTCTTATAACAATATGGTCTATCTTTGTTACACCTATCTTCTTATTGCCCTTACCCATACAGAGCCTTTGGGTTTTTAAGAAGTTTAAAAACTGCCTCAGATCGCTCATGTAATTCCGGCAGGTATTCTCTGATACGTTCTTCTCTATTTGCAGATACAGTGAGAAATTTTTGATTAAACTTTCCATTCGTATAATATAACTAATCTAAGCCCTTTGGTCAAGCAATCAATAAGAAATATATAGTCTTCCCTTAGAGTCAAATTTATGTCCTTCCATCTTTAATAATTTAGCCTTAATCTCTATGCCACCATCCGCTGAATATCCACCTAAATCACCATTGCATCTTATAACCCGATGACATGGCACAACTATCGGCAATGGATTTTTGGCAAGTGCGGCCCCCACTGCCCTAGAAGACATGGAATTACCCAACTCTTTACCTACCCACCCATAGGTTCGTACCTCTCCATAAGGAATGGATTTTGTTATCTCCCAAACCTCTCTCTGGAATTCAGTATAACTAGAAAGATCCAAAGAAAATTCAAAATCCACCATCTCCCCTGCAAGGTACCTCTCGATAGCCTCTTTAGTCTCCTTAAGACAATCTGAACAAAGAGCGATACCTGTGTATTTTGAAATCATACGCGAATAGACGCTTTCTTCTGTAGGTAAGAAGGGGAGTATCTCTAAAAGCCTTCCTTCTTTTCCAACAATACCGCACCAGCCAAAATTTGTATCGAATGCAGAATAAACCGTTTTACTCATATCTTTCTGTCCCTCCTTATTCTCTCTTTTATTATCTTAATAAAAGCATAGGATTCCTGACACTTAAGAAGATATGAACATAAGAAAAAGACGGCAGCCCCTATTATTATGCTACCACTTAGGGTGAAGATTTTTTCTTTAATACCCAAAACCATATCCCACGGTATCCTGAAACAAAAGAGATAGACCACAATCCCCATTGCTGTTGAAGAGACAGAAACCTTTAATACCGATAAAAGTATTTTCCTTGCCCCTATACTACCCAGTCTTTTCCTGAGGACCATCAGCAACAGCGCTATATTTATGGTAGAAGAAATAGACATGGCAAGGGCTATCCCTCCGTGTTTCAACCCTAAAGGAAAGGCTAAAATAATGCTGAGGATGATGTCAGCAAAAAGGGTGAGTATTGCGATCTTTACAGGCGTCCTCGTATCCTGGAGAGAATAGAATGTTGGGACAACAATTCTTCCCCCGGCAATTGCCCACAGACCAAGGGAATAATAGAGAAGGGCGTTTGCAGTCAAAAGAGTAGTCTGGTAGTCGAATTCTCCCCTCTGGAAAAGGATGCTAATGATGGGGACCCTGAGGACTATCAGTCCAACCATTGCGGGAATAGTCAAAAACAGCACTAACCTTAAAGCAAAGGAAAGGGAACCCTTTAGCTCATCGTAGTTTTTCATGGCTGCGTGCCGGGACATGGCAGGCAAAACGGCTGTTCCCACAGCTACGGCAAATATCCCAAGTGGAAATTCAATGAGCCTGTCAGCATAATAAAGATATGATATGCTGCCTTCGGGGAGGAAGGAGGCAATAAGGGTACTAACAAAGATATTAAACTGATATACCGCTACCCCAAAGACAGCAGGGAGCATGAGAATGCCAATCCTTTTTACGGCAGGGTGAGAAAAGTTGAAGTTTATCCTTAACCTCACCCCCTTGCCTCTTAAAAATGGAACCTGGAAGATAAGCTGTAGGCCCCCTCCAATAATGACCCCAACAGCCAGGCTGAATACCGGCGGATCAAAATACCGGGAAAAGCACAGGACTGTAATTATCATAGAGATATTGAGTAAAACCGGGGATAGGGCAGGGGCGGCAAAATGCCTTAGGGAATTTAGTACCCCCATACAGAGGGCAGTAAGACCGATAAAAAATATGTAAGGGAACATTATGCGATTAAGAAAAATGGTTAGTTCCAACTTTTCAGGGGTGTGAATAAACCCTGGGGCTATAATTCTTATGATCAGAGGAGAAAGGATTACGCCCATTATTGATATAACTACGAGGATCATTGAAAGAACAGTAAAGGATATATTTGCCAGTTCAAGGGCATCCCTTTTGGACTTTTTGGTTAAGTATTCGGTAAAAACAGGAACAAAAGAGACAGTTAATGCTCCTTCGGCAAGCAGCCTCCTGAGCAGGTTAGGTATTCGAAAAGCCACAAAAAAGGCATCGGCAGATAACCCTGCGCCAAAATATCTGGCAACCACCATATCCCTGATGAAGCCTAAAATCCTGCTCAAGAAGGTAGATGCTCCGACCACTCCCGCTGCTTTTGCGATACCTTTATTTTCAGACATACACTATTATTTTTTATACCTCTCCTATACAAAAAAACCGGCATCCTAAAGGCTAAGGGCGCTTTTGAGATCAACATTCCCCAACCTTCACCTGCCGGTAATAAAAAAGGCTTCTTCATTAACCTTATAGGTCGTAGTCTTCCAGTATCTTACCTGTCCGGGCCCTGTCTACCACTTCATCAAACTCTGGCCCAAGATCTGCCCCCAATTCTTGGGCCCTCTTCTTTGCCCATAGACCAACATTGCGGGAATCCTTATAGAATTCCTCTCCCCGGGGCTTGCTAGTGCTGAACTCTGCCATCCTGTCACTTTCTGATTTGTGGTACGCAACTCGGGACAACAGTCGGTTCAATTCCTTGCTTCCACAACCCTTGCATTTCAGTGTAGATGCCTCTGAAATCTTCAATATCAAAAAACTCATCACCCTCTGACATTGATTACACTGGTACTCGTATATCGGCATACACATCCTCCCCTGAACTTGGTTGTATAAACGGTAAAACTACAGTAATTTAGGTTTATTGTCAAGAAATTTAATCCGCCTAATGGCGGACTTTTTTCTTGACATCTCTTAAATATTTGGTAGCCTCCTTGTAAGGACGGCATTTATGATGCCCGTCTTTGCGGGTTCGATTTATCGAACCCTTACAGGTTCGCACCGAAGGTGCGCTAGGTCGGGGTTTTATATGTCCTTTGAGTTTTCAAAGATTTCATCGTTTATTATCCCCATAAGCATTATTTTGGGTTGGGTGCTTGCAGGGGTAATCTTACAAAAAATAATCTTTTCAAGGATTATCAAACTAGCCCATAAAACAAAGTGGGAAGGATATAATGTTGTAATAGAACCTCTTAAGGGTATGATATTGCTTTGGTTCCTTATTGCCGGGATATATTCAGCCCTCCCCAGCATCCCGCTGTCCGCAAAACTTTCAAATATGTTTCAGAAAGTCCTGCTGATTGTTGTTATTTTCTCTATAACATGGGTATTGGCAAAAATAGCGGTCGGTGTAGTAAAGATATACACCAATAAAACAGAGGGGGCATTAATATCGACATCGATCTTTACGAACGTGGCAAGGATACTGATTTTTATTGTGGGGGGCTTAATTATTCTACAGACCCTCGGCATCTCCATTACCCCCATAATTACTGCCCTGGGAGTCGGGGGGATTGCCATTGCTTTGGCGCTTCAGGATACTCTCTCCAATCTGTTCTCCGGATTTTATATTATCGCCTCAAGACAGGTAAAGGCAGGGGATTACATAAAGCTTGATACAGGAAACGAAGGTTATGTAGTAGACATTAACTGGCGAAATACAACCTTAAAGGCCCTTCCCAACAACATCATAATTGTTCCAAATTCTAAACTGGCATCCGCTATTACCACAAATTACAATCTTCCAGAGAGAGAACTTTCAGTGCGTGTTCAGGTTGGGGTAAGCTACGATAGTGATCTTGAACACGTGGAAAAAGTAACAATCGAAGTGGCAAAAGAGGTAATGGAAGACATTGTGGGGAATGAGCTGTCTTTTGAGCCTTTTATTCGTTACCATACCTTTGCCGACTTCAGCATAAACTTTACTGTAATAATGCGTGGCAGGGAATTTATTGACCAATACATCCTGACACATGAATTAGTGAAGAAATTACACAAACGATATAAGAAAGAGGGTATTGAAATTCCATTTCCAATTAGAACGGTTCATATGAAAGAGACAAAACCGTAAGGCGGCAGGAGGATATAGGGTAAATGTCTAAAAGATTCTTTTTTCTTACAGCATTAATTTTGGTATTTGTGTTGATAGGGATATGGGTTGTAATTAAAGGAGACCTTACTCCACCAAAAATAATCTTCGGGAAAGATATAGGGTTCCTTGGCCAAAACCAGGAACTTGGGTTTTCGGTAGAGGACCAGAAGAGCAAAATAGTGTATGTTCAGGTATCAATAAAACAGGGGGATAGCGAGAAAAAAATTTCAAACCTTGACTTTCCCACGAAGGGAGAACATAAACAGGATATAAAACTCTCTATAAAACCTCTTGTATTGGGATTAAAAGATGGAAAGGCAACTCTAATAATTTCAGCCCGTAATAGTTTCCTGTTTAAAAATGAGTCCCGATTGGAAAAGGAGGTTGTCGTTGATACCCTTCCACCACAAATAGGTCTTACTAGCTTGAATCATAATATAAACGTGGGAGGCAGTTGTTTAGTGCTCTACAGTGTTTCCAAAGATGCCCTAAAGAGTGGCATCCTGGTAGGAGACCTTTTCTTTGGCGGCTATCCCGTTACCCCTGACGGGGCGCATGTAGCTTACTTTGCCCTCCCCTGGGATGCCGTTAATCCACTCCCAATTATGCTTATGGCTCAGGATAGCGCCGGGAACACAACTAAAATATCCTTCCCCCACTTGATTATCAGTAAAAAATTTATAGAAGCCAAAATGGATATCTCAGATAGTTTTCTAAATCAAAAGATGCCAGAATTCAGTGCCAGATATGATAACCTTCGGGGGGAGAACCTTGATATATATTTGAAGGTAAATGGCTGGTTGCGTAAAGAATGCGACAGAAAAATAAAGGCTGTCTGCAGCAAATCAAATCCTAAGAGATTATGGGACGGGGGGCCATTTTTGAGGACCGAAGGTTCGCCTAAAGCACAATTTGCCGAGAATAGGACTTACTACTATCAGGGTAGAGAAATTGATAAACAGGTGCATCTTGGGGTAGACATCGCTGCATTGGAACAATTCCCGGTGAAGGCAGCTAATAATGGGATAATAGTATTTGCTGATTATTTAGGGATTTATGGGAATACCGTAATTATAGACCACGGCCAGGGCATCTTTAGTCTGTATTCCCATCTCAGTAGTTTCAAGGTAAAACCCGGGGTAGAAGTGCAGAAAGGGGATGTTATTGGTAATACAGGTACTACTGGACTCGCCGGAGGAGACCATCTCCACTTTAGTATGCTGGTCCAAGGTACTTTTGTTAATCCCAAAGAATGGTGGGATTCTCATTGGATTAAAGACAATATAACTGCTAAACTTCAGCCTGCTTCATCCAATTAAATGAATCTCTGGTAATTACACACTCTGTTGCTTTGTCAGACCCTCCTTCAAAAAAGCATACCCCTACCTGTCTTCTATCTGGCATCCTGTTCTTCTTTGTCTCTATTGGAAGTGTATTCTCTATTCGACTGATTTTGACTCAGGTTTTTATCTTTTGTTCACAGACCCAATAACCGGCTTTTTTAAATGATAATCGGTATGCTGTTCGAAGGCATATGCCACCTGCAGAAGTCTTTCTTCATCAAAATGTCTTCCCAAAAGCTGTAATCCTATAGGCAATCCCTCTCTGCTAAAACCACAGGGGATGGATATGCCAGGAATGCCAGCTAGATTTGCCGGGATTGTAAATATATCGGAAAGGTACATCTGCAAGGGATCATCTGTCTTTTCTCCAATCTTGAAGGCAGGAGTCGGCGCGGTAGGAGTGAGCAGCACATCGCACTCTTTAAATGCTTCATCAAAGTCCCTCTTTATAAGGGTTCTAACCTGCGACGCTTTTTTATAATAGGCATCGTAATACCCTGCAGAAAGTGCATAGGTGCCGAGCATGATTCTCCGTTTAACCTCTTGACCAAATCCCTGAGATCTGGTCTGTGTATACATCTCCATTAATCCTTTAGCCCCCTGAACTCTATATCCGTATTTTACACCGTCATAACGGGCAAGATTAGAACTCGCCTCTGCCGGTGCAATCAGATAATAGACCGCTACTGCGTGCTCACTATGGGGCAGGGAGACCTCTTTGTAAGTTGCCCCCAGCTTCTCCATCTCTTTTACCGCACTCCATAAAGACTTGTCTACATCAGGGGCAATCCTTTCTATAAAATACTCCTTGGGAATGCCTATCTTTACCCCCTTTATATCTCTCCCAAGGCTCTTTTCATAATCAGACACCTCAACGTTTATAGAGGTGGAATCCAATTTATCATGACCACTTATAACGGACAACAGGATACTACAATCTCTGACGTCCTTTGTCATAGGACCAATCTGGTCCAGGGAAGAGGCAAATGCCACCAGTCCAAAACGGGACACCCGCCCGTAAGTTGGCTTTAGACCAACTATGCCACAGCATGCTGCTGGCTGCCTGATGGACCCTCCGGTATCAGACCCCAGGGCTGCAATACTCTCATCTGCAGCAACCGCGCTTGCAGAACCGCCGCTGGACCCCCCCGGTATTCTTTCCAGATCCCAGGGATTGCGGGTTGCACCAAAGTACGATGTTTCCGTAGACGACCCCATAGCAAACTCATCCATATTGGTCTTGCCAATAAAAACCGGCAGGTGTTCCTTTAATCTCTCAATTACACTCCCATTATATGGAGGTATGTAATTCTCCAGTATCTTTGAACCACAGGTAGTCTTTATCCCTTTTATACACATGTTGTCCTTTATCGCCAGAGGAATACCCGTCAGTCTGCTCGGCTTACCTTCTTTGATTCTCATGTCGGCAATTTCTGCTTGCCTCAATCCCTGCTCCTTCATTATCGTGATAAATGCCCTTGTTTTTCCTTCAACATCCTCTATTCTTCTGAATACAGACTCTGTTATCTCCTTTGAAGTAACTTCCCCTTTTCCCAACATCTCTTGTAATTCGTGTATAGTCAACCTATACAATTCCATATCTGCTCAGTCCTCATTCACTCTATAATCCTGGGAACCCTGAAGCAGCCTCTCTTACCATCAGGGGCATTCATCAGGGACTCTTCTTTCGAGATGGACGATTCAACCTTATCATCCCTGAATACATTGCTTATGGTGCTGGCATGGGAGGTAGCTTCAACTCCTCTTGTATCCAATTCTCTTAACTTGTCAAAATAAACGAGTATAGTGTTAAGTTGGCTGGCAAACTTTTCCTTTTCCTCCTCTGTGAATCCCAGACGTGCCAATCTTGCTACCTTATCAACCTCTTCCTTGGTTATCTTCATACCCTTGTCCTATCTTAAAACCTTACTCCACTGTCACGCTTTTTGCCAGGTTTCTGGGCTGATCAACGTCTGTTCCCCTCAGCACTGCAATATGATATGCCAAAAGCTGGAGGGGGATAGCAAACAAAATGGGGCTTAAGGATGGTATTGTTTGAGGAATAAAAAACACATCGTCGACCTTCTTTGCAATCTCCCTGCGGGATATGCTTGCTATTGCTATTATTTTCCCCCGCCTCGCCTTTACCTCTTCAATGTTGCCTACAATCTTTTCATAAGATATATCGTTTGATACCAGGACCACCACGGGCATATCATTGTCGATTAGTGCGATGGGGCCGTGCTTCATTTCACCTGCCGGGTAACCTTCTGCATGGATATACGAAATCTCCTTTAGCTTCAATGCCCCTTCTAAAGCAAGAGGATAATTTATCCCCCTTCCTAAGTATAGAAAATTTTGGCAACGGAAATACTTCTTGGCTATCTCCTTGATCTCCCCTTCCCGTTCCAGAATATCTTCAATATTATGGGGGATCTTGGCTAGCTCTCCCAGAATATTCTTTGTTCTTCTCGCAGTGGTACTCTTCTTGATTTTGGCCAGATAAAGAGTCAGAAGATAAAGTGCCGCCAGTTGAGTAGTAAATGCTTTGGTAGATGCTACGCCTATCTCTGGCCCGGCATGGGTATATATTACCCCGTGGGATTCACGAACGATGCTGCTATCCAACACATTACAGATTGAGAGGGTTCTTCCCCCTTTTCTCTTAGTCTCTCTTAATGCCGCCAGAGTGTCTGCTGTCTCCCCGGATTGGGAAATAAAGATCGAGAGTGTTGCCTCATCTATTATTGGATCTCGATAGCGAAACTCCGACCCTAGGTCTACTTCAACAGGAATCCGACAAAATTCCTCAATCATAAATTCCCCTACCAGGGCAGCATGGAAAGATGTACCGCAGGCAATCAGGAGTATGCGGTTTATCTTGCCCAATTCTCCAGGAGAGATATTCATCTCTTCCAGGGAAACCTCACCTCTGCCCTTGAAAATCCTCCCTCTTATAGTATCGGTTATAGACCGGGGCTGTTCAAATATCTCCTTTAGCATAAAGTGCTTATAGCCTTCTTTTTCCGCCATAACAGGGTCCCAGAGAATCTTTTTGGGCTCCCTGTTAATCTCCTTGCCTTCAAGAGAAATTATCCTTGCCCCATTGTCCGATAGAACTGCCATCTCATTGTCATCTAAGAAGATTACCCTTCTTGTGTGGTTCAGAATTGCAGGGATGTCAGACGCCACAAAGAATTCATCCTCTCCTAACCCTATCACTAGTGGGCTTTCCTTTTTAGCAGCAATAAGCTTTCTTGGTTCTTTCTCATAGAGAACCGCTATGGCATATGACCCCTTCAGCTTTTTCATAGCCTTTCTAACGGCAGACTCAATGTCTTGCCCTGAAGCAATAAACCTGTCTATGAGATGGGATATAATCTCAGTATCTGTCTCGGATTGAAACTTACATCCTTCGGAGATCAATATCTCTTTCAACTCAACATAGTTCTCTATTATTCCATTATGTACAACTGCCACCCCGCCGGCTTTATGGGGGTGGGCATTTTCCTCAGATGGTCTACCATGGGTTGCCCACCGTGTATGCCCTATGCCAACGCTTCCACAAAAAACCTCGTTTCTTATAGAATCCTCCAGATTTTTTATTTTTCCCTTACAACGGCGCACTTCAATGCCACCATTATCAAAAACAGCGATTCCTGCCGAGTCGTATCCCCTGTACTCAAGTCTCTTAAGTCCCTCTAACAGGATAGGTGTGCTCTTCCTCTTTCCTATGTAGCCAATTATGCCGCACATAATTATGTCTCTATTTTACTTCCTCTTCTTGGTCACCTGTTTTGCCCGGCCTAATGCCAAGTTGCCCGAGGGGACATCCTCTGTGATAGTTGACCCTGCTCCGATGTATGCCCCTTCACCAATCTTAACGGGTGCTATAAATTGGGTATCACTCCCTATAAATACATTGTCTTCTATGATTGTCTGATGTTTTTTGAATCCATCGTAGTTACATGTAATGGTCCCTGCCCCAACATTTACCCCCTTACCCAGTATGGCATCTCCTAAATAGCTGAGGTGAGCTGCCTTGCTCCCTTCTCCAATCCTTGACTTCTTAACCTCCACAAAATTTCCTATCTTAACTCTGTCCTCTAACTCTGTATCGGGTCTCAAATGGGCAAAAGGGCCAATTACAACTCTATTGGCTATCTTACTATCACTGATAACACAACAGGTCTTTATGGTCACATTATCACCAATTATAGAATTGGTAATCATGGATCCGGGTTCGATTGTACATTCTCTCCCTATTTGTGAGTTGCCTTGTATATAGCAATTGGGATAAATCACCGTGTCTCTTCCTATCCTGACGTTCCTTTCTATGAATGTCGTCCGGGGATCTATAATACTTACCCCCTCCATCATTAGTTTATAGAGAATACCTTTTCTAATGACCTCGTTCGCCTTTGCCAGTTCTTCTCTATTGTTTATCCCCATAACCTCAAAAGAGTCCTCTGCTAAAAAGCCCTTTGCCTTCTCTTCAACCTCTGTGGCTATCGCTACGACATCGGTCAAATAATACTCATACTGCCTATTTTCTCTGCCAACCATTTGCAGAGCACGAAATAAATAGCTGGCTTTTGCACAGTATATCCCCGTGTTGACTTCCTTCATTTCTTTCTCCACATCAGTAGCATCTTTTTCTTCCACAATCCTTAAAATCTCGCGGTCATTACCTCTTATTATTCTTCCATAACCCTCAGGACTCGGGAGATTCGTTGTTAAAACGGTAATCTTAGAATTTTCTTTCCGGTGAACGGCTATCAATGCTCTGACGGTACCTTCCTTAATTAGGGGCACATCGCCACATAGTATTAATATGTCTCCTTTAAAATCCTTCAGGGTGTCCTTTGTACACAAAACAGCATGCCCTGTACCTAGTTGCTCTTTCTGTTCGACAAAAGTCAGACCTTCCTCTTTAAACCGCTCCCTTATAAGCTCTGCCTGATACCCTGTTACCAGTATAATATCCTTAGAATTTATCTTTCTGGCCACCTCTATAGGGAAGGACAACATGGGCTCACCCATCAATGGATGAAGTACCTTCACAAGATTGGACTTCATCCTTGTGCCCTTACCAGCAGCCAGAATTACTGTGACTATTTCTCTCACACCAATCCTTCTCTGAAAAAAATTCCCCTTGCTACTTACCAAAATAAAAAAGGGACAGGGTTTTTAAACCCGTCCCCCTTTAAGGGATATAGCCTCAGGCTTATCTCGCCCTTGAAGCAACCTGGATCCTCGCTAGTGCCCTGCTCAAAGCCGCCTGGGCTCTTGCATGGTCTATTTCTTCCTTGCCTGCCTTTTTAATTCTCTCTTCTGCTCTGGCTCTGGCTGCTTCAGCCCTTTTTAAATCTATCTGCTCAGCTTTTTCAGCAGTCTCAACCAGGATATAAACTCTATTGGCTGTCACTTCTGCAAAACCCCAGTTCACTGCAAGATAGCTTGGGTTTCCATTTTTCCGGTATCTAATTTCTCCAATTTTCAATGTTGTAATAAAGGGGGTGTGTCCGGGAAGAACCCCGAATTCGCCCTCTTCCCCAGGGGCGGTTACTTCATTAACCTCCTCCGTTATTACAGACCTTTCTGGTGTAACTATATCCAAAAGAATTTTCCCTTCCACAGATATTTCTCCCTCAATTCGTTATGCAGCCATCAACCGCTCTGCTTTTTGAAGTACGTCCTCTATGGTACCTACCATATAGAATGCCTGCTCCGGAAGATCATCATGCTTTCCTTCTACTATCTCTTTAAAGCCCTTTATAGTATCCTCTAATTTTACATACACCCCTTTTGTACCAGTAAATTCTGCAGCTACAAAGAATGGCTGAGATAGAAACCTCTGAATCTTCCTGGCCCTCGACACTATGAGCTTATCTTCTTCTGAAAGCTCTTCCATTCCAAGGATAGCAATAATATCCTGAAGATTTTTATACCGTTGAAGAATTGATTGAACCTCCCTGGCTACCCTATAATGCTCCTCTCCCAGTATCTGGGGATCAAGGATTCTAGATGTGGAATCAAGGGGATCAACAGCAGGATATATTCCCAGCTCTGCGATCTGCCGAGACAAAACAGATGTCGCATCCAGGTGAGCAAAGGTAGTTGCCGGCGCCGGATCGGTGAGATCGTCTGCAGGAACATATACTGCCTGAACTGAGGTAATCGAGCCGTTCTTCGTTGATGTAATCCTCTCTTCCAGCTCTCCTAAATCGGTTGCCAGAGTAGGTTGATAGCCCACAGCCGATGGCATGCGTCCCAGTAAGGCAGAAACCTCCGAACCTGCCTGTGTAAATCTAAAGATATTGTCTATGAATAGCAGGACGTCCAGTCCTTCTTCGTCTCTGAAGTATTCAGCAGCGGTTAGTGCAGAAAGGCCCACCCTTGCCCTGGCTCCAGGGGTTTCAGTCATTTGGCCATAAATAAGCGCGGTCTTGTCTATAACCTTCGATTCCTTCATCTCCAACCATAGATCGTTACCTTCTCTGGTCCGCTCTCCAACCCCACCAAATACAGAGAAACCACCATGTTCTCTGGCAATGTTGTGAATTAATTCCATGATTATAACGGTTTTCCCAACCCCTGCACCTCCAAATAATCCTACCTTTCCTCCTCGGGGGTATGGCTCTAACAGGTCGATTACTTTAATCCCTGTCTCGAATGGCACAACAGAGGTGTCTTGATCAAGAAGAGAAGGGGCAGGACGATGTATAGGATATCTCTTCTTTTCACCGATAGGCCCCATTTCATCCACAGGCTCCCCGATTACATTTATCACTCTGCCTAAAGTCTCCTTTCCCACAGGCATAGTAATCTGATTACCCCTATACACAGCCTCCATTCCTCTAGTCAAACCATCGGTTGTATCCATGGCGATACACCTTACTGTGTTGTCTCCCACGTGTTGTGCTACCTCTACAATAAGGTTACCTGGTTTATCGCTTATGGCCGGGTTTGTTAGCTCTATTGCACCGTATATAGGGGGAAGACTTTCCTCTCTAAACCTTATATCAACTACCGGACCAATAATCTGTACAACGTTTCCCTTCGTTTCCATCTTCCTCTTTTCCTCCTCCTTATAACTCTAACTTATTTTAATGCTTCCGATCCACCTACAATATCCATCATCTCTTTTGTAATAGTTGCCTGCCTTGCTTTATTGTAGGATAAGGTAAGGCTGTTAATCAATTCGCCGGCATTTTTAGTTGCCGCCTCCATAGCCATCATCCTTGCTGCGTATTCACTTGCCACTGATTCCAACAATGCCTTGAATATCTGAACCTCAATGTATCGTGGAAGTATCTCTTTCAGTATCCTCTCTTCGTCGGGTTCATAGATATAATCTATAACCGATTCCCCTGGTTCTATTTCCATAGGCTTAATTGGTAAAAGGGTTTCTGCGACTACCTCTTGTCTCATAGTGGAGCGAAATTTTGTATAGACCAAACTGATCTCGTCGACTTCTCTGTCCCCGTAGGATTCTACAATGTCCCTTCCAATATTAGAAGCAAGGCTGTATTTTAAATCACCGAGGACATTTGTGTACTCTTGATGTCTATTATATTTTCTCCTTTTAAAGTAATCCCTTCCCTTTATGCCAATCACTACCAGCGATGTCTCTAAAGACCTCTCTTTGTTCTCTTTTATAATACCTTCTGCCTTAGAGAGCACATTATTGTTAAATGCCCCGCAAAGCCCCCGTTCTGCCGTAATTACTATAATTCTAACCCTCTTTGACTCCCTTCTTTCAAGGAGTGGGTGGGCTTCTCCTCGCGTCCTCAGAGCCAAGCTGCTTAATACCTCCCCCATCTTTTCTGCATAGGGTCGGGCTTTTAACGCGCTATCCTGTGCCCGTCTCAATTTGGCTGCAGCAACCATCTGCATAGCCCGAGTTATTGTCTGTGTATTCTTAACACTGCCTATCCTTCTTCTTATATCTCTTAATGTTGCCATATCAACTCAACCTCTCAAGGGGTAAATATTCCTTTAAATTCGGTCAGTGCTTTCATTGTCCTGTCATCAAGCGCACTATCAAGTTCCCTTTTCTCTTTTATCTCTGCCAAAATATCTCCATGCTTTTCATCGAAGAACTTGAAAAGCTGCTCTTCATATTTTCCCAGAACATGCTCGGGATATTCATCAACAACCCCTTTTGTGCCAGCATAAATAATCAGTATCTGTTTTTCCACGGGAATTGGTTTATACTGCCCCTGCTTCAGCAGCTCCGTCAACCTGCTTCCTCTCGCCAACTGGGCTTGTGTCGCCTTATCCAAATCGCTTCCAAATTGAGCAAATGCTGCCAGTTCACGATATTGAGCTAAATCCAGCCTCAAGCTTCCGGCAACCTGCTTCATTGCTTTATTCTGGGCATTCCCACCAACCCTTGAGACGGACAATCCCACGTTAATCGCAGGTCTTATCCCTGCATAAAAGAGATCGGGCTCGAGGTATATCTGACCATCTGTAATAGAAATAACATTCGTCGGAATGTAAGCAGAAACGTCCCCTGCCTGGGTTTCAATAACAGGCAGAGCTGTCAGGGAACCGCTTCCTAATTTTTCATTCATCTTTGCGGCTCTCTCCAGCAACCTTGAGTGTAAATAGAATATGTCTCCAGGATATGCCTCTCTTCCAGGGGGGCGCCTTAAAAGAAGCGACATCTGCCTATAGGCAACTGCGTGTTTTGACAGGTCATCATATATAACCAGGGCGTGTTTCCCGTTATCCCTAAAATACTCTCCCATGGCACAACCTGCATACGGGGCTATAAATTGTAATGGGGCAGGATCGGATGCTGCTGCAGAAACTACAGTTGTATACTCCATGGCTCCAAACTTATCCAATGTGTCGACAACCCTGGCTATGGTTGACTTTTTTTGTCCTATCGCAACATAGATACAAAAGACATCGGTCTCTTTCTGGTTTATAATAGTATCAATTAGCACGGCTGTCTTGCCTGTCTGTCTATCACCAATAATGAGCTCTCTTTGCCCCCTGCCAATGGGTATCATAGAATCAATAGCCTTAAGGCCTGTTTGTAAGGGTTCCTTAACCGGGGTTCTGGAAACAACGCCGGGTGCCTTTGCCTCTACAGACCGGAATTCTTTGGTTTCAATAGACCCTTTGCCGTCCAAAGGCTGACCAATGGCACTCACTACCCTTCCCACAAGTTCTTCACCTACGGGCACCTCTGTTATCCTGTTTGTCCTTTTTACTGTATCTCCCTCTTTAATATGTATGTCCTCCCCAAGTATGGCTACTCCAACATTATCCTCTTCTAGATTTAAAACCATGCCATAGATTTCTCCCGGAAACTCTATTAGTTCCCCTGCCATAGCATTCTCCAAACCATATATTCTGGCAATTCCATCCCCTACCGAGAGCACAGTGCCAGTTTCGCTAACATCTATTTCTCTGTCGTATTCCTTTATCTGTTTTTTGATTATTTCACTTATCTCCTCCGCTCTAATCTGCATTTAACCCTCTTCCCCCCTTACTATTGATTTTTTCACTTTTTCAAGCTGTGTCATAATGCTGCCATCAAAGATAACATTCCCCAATTTCGTTATTACACCACCTATAATGGCTGGATCCTCTTGTATTTCTAACAATACTTCCTTGCCAGAATATCTTTCCAGGGATTCTTTCAGCTTAGAAATCAGATCTTCTGGCATATCTTTTGCTACAATGACTTTAGCCCTAACTCTGCCAACAATCTGGTCAAGTATTTCCCTATACCTCTTTAAGATATGAGGGAGAAACTCTATTCTTTTCTTGTCTATTAGAAGATTCAAAAAGTTCTCAACGTTTTTTGAAACTTCCTGTCGTTTAATAATTTCCTTCAATATCCCTTTTCTGTCTTTAATTGGATATACGGAGCTATATATAACATTTCTTAATTCAATATTTTCATCTAGAGTATTATTTATTTTTGTGAGTTCGGACTCGAATTTTTCACAACTGTCTTCCTCTACTCCAATACTGATTAGGGCTTCCGCATATCGTCTTGTAATGCTAGTGCTTATCAATTTAATTCTACCACCTTTTCTATGTTTTCTATGTATTCTTTTACAATTCTCTCATTATCGTTGTCGTTTTGCTTTTTACTTATCAGGTCGGCTGCCATTTTAACCATTAATTCTGCAAACTCTTTTCTAATCATCAATCTTGCCTTTATTGCTTCCTGCTCTATTGTTTGGACGGCCTGCTTTTTTATCTTCTCTGCCTCTTTTTTTGCATTCTCTATTATCCTCTCTTTTTCGGCCAACCCTTCCTTTCTAAAAAGCTCCGTAATCTTTTCTGCCTCTTTGTCTATATTTTGCAGCTTTTCTTTTAATTCTTCATACTTCTTTTCCGCTTCATTCTTTATTTTCTCTGCTTCTTTTATAGCATTTTCTATACTCATTCTTCTATTTTCAAAAAAGGTCTTTACCCGATTGGCCAGAAGTTTATAAAGAAGTACAACCAAAATTGTAAAGTTCGCAATTTTCCATATTAAACTCCATATCTCTTTATCCATTACTCTATTCTCCTTCCAAAAACCTTTTCTGCTATATCTCGGGAATTTTCTTCCATTCGTTTCTCCAGCTCGCTTTTTACCCGGTCTATATCTCTATATATCCCCCCCTTCTTCTCTTCTATACTGTCTTTTGCCTCTTTTGTAACGGCCTTTAGTATATTTTTTTCTTCCTCTACTCCATCTTTTTTCAAACCATCTCTTATTTCCAGCGCCCTGCGTCTCACATCCTTAAGTCTCTGTTCATACTCCTCTTTTTTCTTTTTAGCCTCTTCTTCTATTTCCTTTCCCTTTTTATTTAAGCCCTCTGTCTTTTCTAACCTTTCATCTAAAATATTAATAACCGGTTTAAAAAGAAATCTGGTTAATATCCACAAAACTGTAAGAAAAACTATAATCTGAATAAATAGTGTATAATTTAAACTTATCAATTTAACTGCCTCCCCTCTATATGTCTCAGTGTCTTTTATCTTTTCTATCATTATTTTCTTGCCATTATCATATTTACATATATACGTCCTATATTTTAACCCCCCAAATCTTTTTATGCCCTCATTGGCATTATTATGCTTATATGGCTACTATCATTCGTTTTTAATACGGCCGGGCTTAAAGCATCTTTTAACTCTATTAATGCGTCATCTCCATCTAAAATATTCAGGGCTTCGATAAAATAACCTGCATTAAAAGCCATCATTAAATCCGGACCTCCATAGTCTAATTCCATTTCCTCATATGCCTCTCCATAATCCGCATTGCTTGCTCTCAATTCTATCTTTCCTGTAGAAATATAAAACTTAACTGGTTTCAATCTTTCTTCAGAAACCAGCGATACCCTTCTTAAGGAATTTATAAATCTGCTTTTGTTAACTACAAACTTTTTGTCGTTATCCTTAGGTATTAACATCCTATAATCAGGGAATTCTCCCTCCAGCAATCTCATTATCATAGATAGCCGGCCTATCTTAAAAACGCAATTATTTTCTTTTATTCCAATATATACCTTTTTATTTTCCTTATCATCTTCTAATATCCTCTTAAGCTCATTGAGTCCCTTTCTCGGAAATATAATTCCTTTGTCTAATCTGAAATCTGCTGTCTCCTCTTCTTCTTTTTCTATCATAGAAAGTCTATGTCCATCTGTTGCAACCATCCTAATTATTCTTTCATCCTTTTCAAAGAACACCCCATTCAGATTGTGCCTTTTTTCATCTAATGAAGCGGCAAATATTGTCTTTTTAATCATCTCCCTAACCTTCTCAATATCTACAGGAAATAAATTAACATCTTCGTATGTCGGCAAAGAAGGAAATTCTTTGGGGTCCATACTAGTAAGATTAAATACAAATTTCCCGCAAACAATCTCTATACTCCCTCCTCCTTGAGAAGATTCTTTTAATTTTAAAGACACCTTTTCTTCTGGCAGTTCCCTAACTATTTCGAGGGTCTTTTTAGCTAACAGCACCATCTTTCCTTCTTTTATTCCCTCAATTTCACAACTACCATATATTCCAATTTCCAGATTTGTTGCAGAGTAATCCACCCTATCTGTTTTCACATCCATCAGAACATTTTCTAATATAGACATTACATTTCTTTTTTCGATAATGCCTTGAGTTTTTAAAAGAACCTTTAATAAATCTTCTCTTTTGATTATGAGTTCCATTTTTAATACCCTATTATTACTACTTTAACTATATAACAGTAATAGTAGTAGTTACTGTGGGTTTGTTAATAAGAAAGCTAACAGCCAGGAATTACATTATTTTTTTTGTTGATAATAAAAGGAAAAAATTATTCGCTGTTGTAGAAATACAATTACTCTATTTTAGCTTTAATAGAATTAACAGCTTCTTTTATTAAGCTATCAGACTCGATCTGTTTACCTATTTTATTTACAGAATAAATTACTGTTGAATGATCTTTTCCTCCAAAAGAGATCCCAATCTCGGGAAAAGAAAGATTGGTGAGTTTTCTTGATAAATACATTGCTATTTGTCTTGGTAGTGTAAATATCTTTAGTTTTTTATTAGAATTTAAATCAGAGACCCTGATCTTAAAAAAGTAAGCAACTGCTTTTTGTATAGCATCAATACTGACTTCTTTGTTCTTGTTTGAAATTATTTCTTTTAAAACCTCCTTTGCAATGTTTAAATTTATTTCACTTTCAGTTAGAGAAGCAAAGGCACCTATTCTTATAAGGGACCCCTCTAGTTCTCTAATGTTAGACTTTATGTTTTCTGCAAGAAAAAAAGCTACATCATCAGGAAGCGGTATATTATTGTAGTACGCCTTATTTTTTAAAATTGCAATCTTTGTCTCTGTTTCTGGTGGTTGTATATCAGCAATAAGCCCCCACTCGAATCTAGAACGAAGCCGTTCTTCTAAATATGGAATTTCTTTTGGAAACTTATCGCTTGTTACAACTATTTGTTTTTGAGATTCATAGAGAGAGTTAAAGGTATGAAAAAACTCTTCCTGCGTTCTTTCTTTCCCTGCTATAAACTGAATGTCGTCAATAAGCAAAACCTCTATGCCCCTAAATTTTTCCCTAAAAGTTGCCATCCTATCATATCGGATAGAATTAATCAACTCATTCATAAAATTTTCTGAACTTACATAGCATATTTGTATAGATTTATTTGTTATAAAATTCCCTATAGCATTTAACAAATGAGTTTTTCCAAGACCGACTCCTCCATAAATAAAAAGAGGATTATACGCCCTTGCTGGATTAGTTGCTACAGCAAGAGAGGCAGCATGAGCAAATTGATTGCTGTTCCCAACCACAAAGTTTTCAAATGAATAGTTTTGGTTTAGCGGATCTCCTATTGACGAGCCGCGCAGGAGGGGGGATATCTTTGTTGCTATAGACTTATTATAATTATGGGGACGAGCCCCCTTTTTTTGCTTAGAGCAAGAAAACTTGAAGATGTATTCTCTATTAGTAAAAGTGAATACAGCATTTTTTATAAGGGGCAGGTAGTTTTCAGAAAACCAATCCTTAAAGAATTTATTTGGTACTTCTATTTCTATGGTTTCCTGATTCATGGAAATTAATTTGATGGGCATAAACCAATTTTCAAAAGTACGGGGATCAACAATTTTTTCTATTGTTTCTAATACGCCCTGCCAAATATCCATAAAAATAAAAACCTATTTTTCCACAGGTTTATCAACACCTGTTAATAGATTTTAAAACACGATATTGGTATAATAAACAAAAGGAATTCATTTATCAAGAATTAATTATTTAAAATTTTACTAAAGGCTTTTTATATAGACGAATTAAAACAAGAATCTTCTTGTACTAATATTGATAAGTATACCAATCCCAAGCAGAAATGATATAGTAGATGACCCTCCATAACTCATAAGAGGTAATGGAACGCCAACAACGGGTATAATACCCACAGACATGCCTATATTAATGAATATCTGCCAGAAGAACATAGAGGCTATGCCAAAGGTCAAAAAGGCACAAAAATCCTCTCTTGAATGAGCAGCTATTCGTAAGCCCCAAAGCACAACAAGTAAATATAGAAACACTACAATAAGAGCCCCGACAAACCCCCATTCTTCTGCAAAAACCGAGAAAACAAAATCAGTATGTTGTTCAGGAAGGAAAAGTAACTGGCTTTGGGTTCCTTTTAAAAATCCCTTTCCCCAAAATGCCCCGGAACCTATAGCAATCTTTGATTGAATTATATGATAGCCAGAACCTAGGGGATCGAGATCCGGATTAATAAAGGTTAATATTCTCATTTTTTGATAATTTTTTAAACAGTGCCAAAACAGAGGAAGCCCTGCTAAAAAAACCGAGGACATTATTAGAATATTTTTTATCTTTATTCCATTGAACAATAAGAGAGATAGAAAGATCAATATAATAATAAGAGCTGTTCCTAAATCTGGTTGAAGAAGAACAAGGATAACCGGTAATGCCAGAATAAGAAAGGGAACAAGAAAACCACGAATTGCCCCCGGGCTATAACCATGATATTTATTAAAGTACTTTGATAGTATAAATATTAGAGCGATTTTAAGAAACTCCGACGGTTGTAGTGAAAAAACCCCAAGTTGAAGCCATCTTCTTGATCCGGCAACACTTTTGCCAAAAGGAATTACCAAGATTAGCAATAAGACAGCCACTACAAACAAAGGATAGGCAGAGCGTTCCAACAAACGGTAATCTACACAGAAAGAGAGAAACATTGCAAAGATTCCCACAAGAATCCAGCATATCTGTTTTAGATAGACAGGCATTCCATCAGGTTCTTTTACGGCAAAAGTTGCACTATAGATGTTAACTACTCCAATAGTAGCAATAAGTATCGTTATAAAAAGAAGAAACCAGTCAAAATTTAAGACTAACCTTCGATCAAATTTCATAAAGAATTTTTTACCTTAAAAAGAGGAATCGTCGTCATTTAGAATTTTAAGGGCTCCTTTTATAATGTCCCCGGCAATTTGTGCAGCCTTATTACCCCCATGCCCTCCATGTTCCAGTAGCACCACAATAGCCATTTTGGGTCTGTCTTTTGGGGCAAAAGCGGCAAACCAGGCATGGTCTCTGTGCTCAAAAGGAACAAATTTTTTTAACTCATCCACCCCCGTTGGCAATCCTACTACTTGGGCGGTTCCTGTCTTTCCCGCAACATTAGCCCCTTCTATTCTGGCCCTCCATCCAGTGCCGAGGCGTTCATTAACCACTCCCCAAAGAGCATCTTTTATTAAATTAATACTGTTGTCAGCAACGTGAATTTTTTTCATCTTTTCGGGAAAGAATTCCTTGATAATGTTTCCTCCCGGGGACCCGATTTTTTTTACTATCTGTGGGCGATACAGTACGCCTCCGTTAGCTATGGAGGATATTAAATTTAAGATTTGAAGGGGTGTAACCAGAACAAAACCCTGTCCAATTGCTGTAGACAAGGTTTCGCTTTCTCGCCAGGGAGATTTTAGAGTTTCTAATTTCCATAAGCGTGTTGGGATCAGCCCCCGTTTTTCGTTTGTGCGAGAAATACTAGTTGGTTTGCCAAGACCAAACAAAGAGGAATAATATGCTATTCTGTCCACTCCCAGTCTTTGTCCCACCTGGTAAAAGTAAACATCACAAGACTCCACCAATGCCCGGTGGAGATTAACCCTCCCGTGTCCTTTCTTTTGCCAGCACCTGTATGGTCGCCTGCCGAATCTGTAGGAGCCGTCACAGTAAAAGATGGTTTCTGGCGTAATAACTTTCTCCTCAAGACCTGCTATGGCGGTAATAATCTTGTATACGGAACCTGGCGGATATTGTCCTTGAATAGCCTTGTTTGCTAACGGATTATAAGGATTAGTTACGAGAGCCTCCCAATCTTTCGAAGAGATTCCTGGAGAGAACATATTTGGATTGAAGGAAGGACTGCTAGCCAATGCAAGAATATCCCCAGTATTTGGGTCCATTACTATAACAGTACCTATCATATCAGAGAGAGCTTTTTCTGCAAGTTTTTGAATGTCTAATTCAACAGTTAAGAATATGTTTTCACCAGGAGTTGGTTCCAGTTCACGTAAAACCCTTACTTTTCTCCCAACAGCGTCAACTTCAACCTGAGCTCCTCCGTTACTTCCCCTTAAAACGGGTTCATAATCATGCTCTATACCGTATTTTCCTATTAAGTCCACCATGTTATATCCAGACGAAACCCTTGTTTTCAATTGAGACTCGCTGATTTTCCCCATGTATCCAATAAGATGAGCTGCTAATTTGCCAAATATGTAAAGACGCTTGGGCTCTATTTCAATTGTTATTCCAGGGAGATCCAGTTTGTTTGTTTCAACAATAGCCACCTCTCTATAATCAAGGTTCGTTTTTACCTTTATAGGCTTAAATGGAGGGTTGCCCTGAGACTCTTTTAACTTCGCCTCAAACAATTCAGCCTTTACGTTTAATAAGCCACTTAGTTCTTTTATTGTCCTTTCTAGGCCATTAACATCCTCGGGTATTATGGATAGATCAAAGGAAGGGTAGTTCTCTACCAGAACCCTACCCTTTCGGTCGAATATAATCCCTCTTGGGGCGGGTATTTTAACAATTCTTATTCGGTTATTTTCAGAAAGGCTTTTAAATTTTTTTCCTTGGAGTATTTGTAGGTGCCATAGTCTAGAGAGGATGATAACAAAGGCAACTATTGCGAACACAATAGAAAAAAACAGCCTTTTTTCGAATTCTTTTTTATTGTCTTTATCATACAGTAACATTGCTGATTGTAGTTATAAGGTGAACCTTTTTTCTCTTCCCTTTGATGGATAAAAGATGGGCAAAATAGAGACTTCAAAGAACATGCTATTCATCGAGGCTCAAACAATAATCCTGTTTTGTTCAATATTAAGAATATCAGCGGGCCGAATATACCAGTTAAGATAGCTTGAATAGGAAGAACCCTTGCGACAAAAATCCATAGATTCTCAACAGAGCTGAATACATACAGGGTTAAAAGCAAGAGGATTCCATCAATAATACTCAGCATTATTATTAGTATTGTTTGAGAAAGGGCACTTTTGAGATAAAGATTTTCACATGCCAGTTTTGTTAGAACGAAAGTTAGAATCCTTAGAAAGGTGAACAACCCTGTTATTCCCCCAGAAAGAGTATCCGTAAGATAGCCCAAGATGGCAGCAAGAAATATACCTCTCACTGGCCCCTGAAATATCCCGAGATAGGCTACCATTATTATAATAAGGTCCGGCTTAACGGGAATATGGGGGGAAAAGTTCAAAATTGTAGTTTGTAAGCTTAAAAAAACTATTCCTAACAATAAGAAGCCAAAAAACCCCCCCATACCTAACCTTTATTATTCCCATTAGGGAATGGAAGAAGGACCCTAGCCCTTAGGCGAAAACTTCATTTTAATCTTTTGCGCCGCAAGGGTTCGAGGATTCCAGGATTCGAGAGTAATAAAGAAAAGAAAACCACTTTGACTTATTTCGTCAATGCGGATTTATCTCCGACTACTATGAAGACCTCTTCAAGTTTAGTAAAGTCTACACTGGGAGTCACCTCAATATATTGGAACAACCCAGAACCTTCCTTTTTTATTTTGCTCACCCTTCCTAGAAGCAGCCCTTTTGGGAATATTCCGCCTAAACCAGAAGATATAATATCATCTCCTATTCTTACATCATCGGCACGAGAGACATACTTTAACTGACATGTCTGATTTACCATTCCTTCAAGGATTCCTTTAGCTCTGGTCCTTTGTACCATAACATCAATAGCGCTGCTGTGATCTGTTGACAACAGAACCTTGGAGACAGACCTGTAAACCCCTATGACACGCCCAACCATTCCCTCCGAGGTTACTACCGCCATCTTTTTTTCAATACCATCCTTGCTGCCCTTATCGAGAATGATGGTTTTAAACCAACTGGAAGGATCCTCACTAATTACCTCTGCAGGAACCATCGGGCTCCTGAACTCATCTTTAAAGAGGAGGAGTTTTCTTAACCGCATGTTGGCAATAGCCGCTTCCCTTAAACGAAGGTTCTCTTCTTTCAAGGCATTAATGGTTTTGCTTAAAGCGGTATTTTCTTTTTTAAGGTTTACAAGGAAGATATAATTGCCCCACAGGGTTTTTACACCCCCTACAGTTGACTGAATTGTCTTTTGAAAAGGTGAAGAGACCTCGAAAATAATCTTTTGAAAAAGATGGGGCTTCTTCCTTTCTTTAATATTTAGGGAGATAAGGAGTATGGAAACTATACAAAGAGAGACAGCGATTACTATTACTCGGTATCTCCTGAAGATAGAAAGCATCGTTCCCCTTATTAAATTTTTTATGCTAAGATCGGATCATTATCTCCTTTAAAAGAGGCAGCTCATCTAAAGCCTTTCCAGCGCCCAGAACTACAGCAGACAGAGGATCATCGGCACGTATTATTGGAAGCCCGGTTTCTTCTTTTAAAAGCATGTCCAAGTTTTTTAATAAAGCACCTCCCCCGATCAAAACAATCCCCTTGTCTACAATATCGGCGGCTAATTCTGGAGGGGTTCTCTCAAGGGCTATTCTGACAGCCTCGATTATGGTATTGATAGGCTCCGCCAGTGAGCTTCTAATCTCTTCGGAATCGATCTGCAAAATTTTAGGGATACCGTCTACTAAATCTCTGCCCTTTACTTCCATGGTCTTTATCTCTTTGTCGGGATAAGCCGTACCTATTGTAACCTTCACTAACTCGGCAGTTCTTTCCCCTATTAAAAGATTGTACTTCCTTTTAACATATTGAACTATGGCATCATCCATCTTATCACCAGCAACGCGGACGGACTGACTGTAAACAATGCCAGACAAAGAAATTACAGCAACTTCGGTGGTCCCCCCTCCTATGTCAACAATCATATTTCCTGCAGGTTCACTAACGGGCAACCCTGCTCCGATCGCAGCTGCCATTGGTTCCTCTATTAGGTAGACCTCTCTGGCACCAGCAGACTCAGCGGTTTCTCTGACAGCGCGTTTTTCAACCTGCGTAATACCAGACGGAACACATATAATGATTCTAGGCCTTACCAGCGCACGGCGGTTATGAATCTTTGTTATAAAGTATCTAAGCATTGCCTCTGTAATCTCAAAGTCAGCGATAACACCATCTTTCATTGGACGAATGGCAACGATGCTTCCGGGGGTTCTCCCCAACATTTTTTTTGCCTCCATCCCTACTGCTAAAACCTTTTTAATACCTTCTGGATAATTACTGCGGACAGCAACCACTGATGGCTCGCTCAAGACAATACCTTTACCTTTGACGTATACAAGGGTATTTGCTGTGCCCAGATCAATAGCCAAATCATTGGAAAACAAACCCAAAATAGAGTCGAAAAGCATCTAATTCTCCCTTCTAATTTTAGGAAATTCAACAATTCTTCTCACAGGAAGAGAAAGAATTAAATCGAATTTAAGGTAAGTTAATAATGGGGTGGGAATATATCAGATAATATGTCTTATATCAAGCGATAAATTAATTTGTTGTATAGGAATTTCCTTTTCACGTATTTGTAGGGGCGGCATTTATGACGCCCGTCATTGCGGGTTCGATAAATCGAACCCCTACAAGTCTGCACCGAAGGAGAGATATGTTCAAATTTGTATCAAAATCTTTTTATTGCAAGAATTTTTAATATGTGTTAAAAAACAGTTGGTCAAACAAAGATTGCCTCCGGGCAGTTTATAAACAGATATTATTTGGAGCAACATGGACTCTTTTGGAGAATATCTCAGGAAAAAGAGAGAATCAAGGTCTGTTTCCCTTGAAGAGATTTCAGCAGCTACGAGGATAAGAAAGGTCTTCCTGGAGGCTATAGAGAGTGATGACACAGACAAGTTGCCTGCGGAAGTTTTTGTCATAGGATTCTTAAAGGCATATGCAAGTTATGTGGGATTGGATAAGGACGAGGTCGTTCTGCAATATAAGAGTTATTTAAATAACCTGAAAAAGGTCAAAGAGATTGCTCCCCCCCCAGAAAAACCCCCTTTGTCCAAACGATTACTTATCATTTCTCCATTAGCAATAATCTTAATTGTTTTTCTGTTTTTTTATCTTTACCTCGACAAAAAAGAGGAGATTAAAACCCGTACAGATGTTATTTCTAAACCATCGCTGGTACCTCCTGTGCCACCTGAAGAAACGATGGTTCAGCTCCCTTTGCCCGAAGAGACAGCGGAGAGGGTGGTAACAGCGGATAAACCGCCGAAAGAACCTGGATCAACTATCTCATTGTCCGATGGGAGAGAACCATTAATATCAGAGAAGAAAAAGGCCGAATCTCAAAAAGAGGGAGAAAAAACCCTCCTGGCAAAAACTTCTGAAACAACCTGGTTAAGGGTTCAAATCGATGATAAACCGCCTTTTGAAGTTATCCTGAAGCCAGGGGAAAAATTAACATGGAATGCCCTTCATACACTCAAATTATTCATCGGGAACGCTGGAGGAATTGATCTTTTCTATAACGGAAAAGCCCTGGGTAAGCTCGGAAATTCAGGGCAAGTAGTGTCTATAACTCTGCCCAATGAGAAGATTAGGTAGTTCACACTGAAAAAACCCTTAGCAAAGAGGAGATTTTATCTTACCTGGTTTTCTAGCTTTTGTGCCTTCTTTTCCACTTCAAATGCCAGTTCTCTTTTATACCTCTTCAACTCGTCTCTAATTTTAGAGTACTTCACACCCAATATCTGAGCAGCGAGGATTGCTGCATTCTTTGCTCCTGCTTTTCCAATAGCCATGGTAGCAACAGGCACACCTCCGGGCATCTGGGCTGTCGAGAGCAGTGCGTCTAAACCCTTTAGAGAAGATGAATCAATAGGGACACCAATTACCGGTAAGACCGTCTCTGCAGCAATTACCCCTGCTAAGTGTGCAGCCCCGCCAGCAGCGGCTATAATCACCTCAACCCCTTTTTTGATAGCAGATTTAGCGTATTTCACCGTCCTCTCTGGAGAACGATGGGCAGAAGAAATGGTCAGCTCATACTCTATGCCCAGATTTTCCAAAACCTTTCTGGCTTCCTCCATAATAGGCAAATCGGAATCACTGCCCAGAACAATGGAAACCAACGGATTTTTCCCCCTCATATCTTCTTTCATCGCACCAGATTTTTTCCTCCTTTTTGCTGCGTTATTTACAATTTAAAGCCTTCCTGCCAATATCCTGCCGATAATACACACCTTCCCAGTGAATATTCTTAACTGCCCTGTAAGCTAAACCAATGGCATCTTTAATCCCATATTCTAACGCAGTTACCCCCAGAACCCTTCCGCCATCTGAAATTATCTTTCCATCTTTTATAACCGTTCCCGCATGAAACACTTCGACACCTGGTATCTTTGATATCTCTTCTAACCCAGTGATGTCAAAGCCTTTTTGATAACTTCCCGGGTACCCCCCAGATGTCATAACCACACAAACAGCAGCCCTCTCATCCCATTCAACCTTTATCTTAGGGAGATTTCCATCTATGGTGGCCTCCAAAACAGGAATTATATCGCTCTTCATCCTCATAAGCAAGGGTTGTGTTTCAGGGTCACCAAATCTGGCGTTGAACTCCAAAACCTTTGCCCAGCCATTCGTAATCATCAATCCTGCATATAAGACCCCTTTATATTTCCTTCCTTCTGAAGCCATACCACTTATGGTCGGTTGAATTATTTCTTTCATTATCTGTTTATGTAAACTCTCTGTTACGATAGGGACAGGGGAGTAAGCTCCCATGCCACCTGTATTTGGTCCCTTATCTTCATCAAATATTGGTTTATGATCCTGGGAAGATGGCAGGGGAATCACATATTTACCATCGGTAAAGACCAGAAAAGATGCCTCTTCACCACTTAAAAAATCCTCAACTACTACCCTTTTGCCTGCCTCACCGAATGCCTTTTTGACTATAATAAGATCTACGGCATCTACAGCCTCTTCAATGGTTTTGGCAGGGATAACCCCCTTTCCCGCTGCCAGTCCATCGGCCTTGATTACAAGAGGGGCCCCTTTTTCTCTTATATAGTCTACTGCTTCGTCTCTAGAGGTGAATGTGCGGTATTCTGCTGTGGGTATCCCGTATTTCTTCATCAGATCCTTGGCAAATGCCTTGCTCTCTTCAATCTCTGCCGATTTTTTACTGGCGCCAAATATCCGGAGGCCTTCTTTCTCAAATTCATCGACTATGCCCATGGTTAAGGGTAACTCCGGACCAACAACAGTAAGTCCGACCTCTTCTTGTTTTGCGAATTTTAAAAGAGAATGAACATCTGTAGCCTGAATGTCAACACACTCTGCAAGCTTGCTTATCCCTCCGTTGCCGGGAGCACAGTATATCTTTGATACTCTGGGACTTTGGTTGATCTTCCAGACCAAAGCGTGTTCCCTGCCTCCGGATCCAACTACCAGTATTTTCATTTCATTTCCTTAGGATTTACTAATGCCTGAAATGCCTCATCATGGTAAATACCATGGCGATATTGTGTTCGTTGGCTGCCTGGATTATCTCTTCATCCCTTATAGAGCCTCCGGGCTGTATAATGGCTGTTACCCCTGCTTCCGCAGCAGCATCTACACCGTCTCGAAAAGGGAACATGGCATCTGAAGCCAAAACAGTTCCCTCTGTGGGTAAAATTGCCTTCATTACAGCTAGCTTGGAAGAATCCACCCTACTCATCTGTCCTGCACCAATCCCAACAACCTGATCCGAGGTGGAATATACGATGGCATTGGATTTGACATGTTTACAGACCTTCCATGCAAAACTCATAGCCTTAAGTTCATCTTCTGCGGGGTTTCTCTTAGTGACTACCTTCAAAGATTTGAAGTCTACCATGCCCAGGTCTCTATCCTGTACCAGAAGCCCCCCCACAACCTTTTTCAGGTCGTATCCTTCCTGAATGTATCCTTCAAGGCTGGGAACAAGGAGAACCCTCAGGTCTTTTTTCTCTTTTAATATTTCCAGTGCATCCTCATCGTATCCTGGTGCTATGATTGCCTCAATAAATGTGGCAGTAATCTCGCCTGCTGTCTTGATATCAACCTTTCGGTTAAGACCGACGATTCCCCCAAAGGCAGATGTAAAGTCACAATCCCTTGCCTTGCAATAGGCATTTACTAAGGATTTTTCAGATGTTGCTACGCCGCAGGGATTGGTGTGCTTAATGATTACAGCCGCTATCTCCTGAAATTCTTTCACTGTCTCTAAGGCAGCATCCAGGTCAATGATATTATTGAAGGAGAGTTCTTTTCCCTGAAGCTGGGAAGCATTGGATACACATGGCTCTTTAATGCTTCTTTCTGTGTAAAACGCAGCCTCTTGATGGGGGTTTTCACCATAGCGCAATCCCTGGCTCTTCCCGAATTGTAAGGTAAGAGTCTCCGGGAACCCATGTCTTTTTTCTTTGTTGTCCAGGCTTCCCAGGTAGTTTGAAATGGCACCGTCGTATCTTGCCGTTAGCTGAAAAACCTTTTTGGCCAACCGGAAATTTGTATCCAACGATACAACCCCGTCATTCTCTTTCATTTCTTTTAACACTCTGTCGTAGTCTGCTGGATCAACTATAACAGTAACATCAGTGTAGTTCTTGGCAGCAGAACGTAGCATGGTAGGCCCCCCAATGTCGATATTCTCAATAGCCTCGGAAAGGGTACATCCCTCTTTAGCTATTGTTTCCTCGAAGGGATAGAGGTTAACTATTACCATGTCAATGGGTTCAATCCCGTGCTCTTTCATCTTGTCCAAATGTTCTTTATTGCTTCTCTGCCCGAGAAGCCCCCCGTGTATCTTTGGGTGAAGGGTTTTAACCCTTCCATCTAACATTTCCGGGAATCCGGTATAATCAGACACAGATATTATGGGCAGTCCATTCCCTTTCAGCAGAGAGGCTGTCCCCCCTGTAGATAGTATTTCGACTCCCATGCCATTTAGCCCCATGGCGAATTGTCCAATCCCTTCTTTGTCTGAGACACTTATCAACGCCCTTTTAATCTTTGGCATATTTTTCAGTCCTTTCATCTGTATTTAGTCCACTCTGAAGAATTCCCTTTTCCGCTCTCCCGCGCAGGTTTTTTGACCCATCCTAGACTTGCTTCAGGCATTTTCAGGAACTCCCCGCCTCTGGCGGGTCAAATCCGCCAAAGGCTGACTTATCTTCCGCTTCGTCAAGATGGGTACCCCAAAAATCCTGCTCATGTTCGCTCCAAAGGAAACTTCTCGTTTTTCAGGGTGAACTATTTAGTCATAAACCCAGCTCTCTCCCAATCTTCTTGAGGCTGGCAAGACCGGCTGATTCTGGGTCTCTTCGCCGGATTCCCATTTTATTAAACGAGGAAGATAAAGGAGCCTGATAGAATTCACACCGTTTTCCTGTTGGTATTCAAAAAGCCCCTTTAACACAGAAAAGCACATTCTATTTTTCTCTTTTTCATATGATAATAGAAAAGATAGCTCAAAAAACTCTTTTGAATCCATCTTTTTGTGTCTGTAAAGCCCCCAGAAGAATTTTGATTCCATATTACCCTCGGCATCTCCCTTATATTGGTAAAGCCTGAAAAGTGGTGCCCAGTTTCTTTCAAATCCCTCATCCTCTAAGGGGATAATCTCCGGGAAGGAGAATTTAACAGAGCCATCTTGTTTTCTATTATAATAGAATATAGGCCATATTCTTACGGATTTTGCGTCCTTAAGATTCCCTTTCCATACCATTCTTTGATATTTATTGATTAACAGGAATCTATAAGTTGTGTCCTCGTGGTCTTCAAGAATTTCTTTGTCATATGTGTATAATGGCCATAGAAAGAAACGGGTCTTTGAATCAGGTCTTGTCTTGTATCCATAAAGGGGAAACAATCTAAAGCTTTTAATTTCTTTTCCTTTGCTGTAATGGAAGATTGGCCAGGGCATATCCCATTGTTTATAATTATTCGCTTTGTCATTGGTATAGTTGAAAAAAGGCCAAAGAAATGTCCTTGAGTCCTTTTGTGGTGAGCTGGTATCTGCAAACAGCGGGAAAACTGCCGTAAACCTTTGGGGGTTGTCAGTATCCATGTCAGTTTTTTGAAAGAAGAATATAGGCCATAATGCGAAATTCTTTGAATATTCACCCGTTTTTTCTTCATGTCCGTAAAGAGGCCATACTCTAAACCCCCTTTTGCCTTCCCCTGTGGTATAAGAAAAGATTGGCCAAAGGACGTTATATGTCCATGAATCGTCCTCTTTAGAATCAGAATACACAGGCCAGAGAACGAAGCGGATCTGATCCTTTCCAAACCTGTGGTTTAGCCGTCCGTATATAGGGAAAACCCCCCAATAGCTCTTATCTTCCTCATCTTTTCCCCAGAAGACAGGGAAGAACCCGAAATCAGAGGGCTTCTTGGAGTCTTCGGTTAGATCCTTGTGAGAAGAAAAAAAGGGAACAAACTGAGAAACCCTTTCTTTGTCTGTTTTTCTGTACCTGCCAAGCGGGTATAGGAACTCTACCTCCTTAAAATGGTCATCTTCGTTTTTCCTCACATAAAAAAAGGGCCTAAACCCGTATTCTTTTTCCTTCGGTTTAGACTGAAAGGTAAAAAGGGGACCAAGAGCATCCAATTCAGATGCTTCTGTCTCTGTGTCCCTGTCATAATTGAATAAAGGTTCCATATTCAATCTGCGGTTGTTTGTAAGAGAAGTGGCACATCCGGAGGCAAGAATCAAGAGAAAAAGGGTAATTATAAAGACAATAGTTCTCTTCATCCTGTCTCCTTAAGTATCTTCTCCTATTTCAAAACAGTACCTAAAACAGTCCCCAACACAGTTATAGGAGTTTGCTCCTGTAACCCTCCGGCAGCCTTATTAACCTTCTTTAGGGCACTCTTTGTCTCAGTATAAAGGGTCTCGTCAGTAGTCAATTTGCCCAGGGTTCCCTCCCCCTTTTCAACCTTTTTGGCTATATTGTTAAGGCTTGTCATGGCACCTTTGGACTGGTCATATAGAGTTTTATCCGCCACCAGTTTACCCAGAGTTCCCTCCCCCTTTTCAATCTTTTTGACTATATTGTTAAGGCTTGCCATGGCACCTTTGGACTGGTCATATAGAGTTTTATCCGCCACCAGTTTACCCAGGGTTCCCTCCCCATTGTCGATCTTCTTTGCGACCCTGTCTATAGTGTTAAAGGCATCTCCAGCCTTGGCAGATACCCCGACCAGGTTACCGCTGAGTTTTTCAAAATTATTCATAATAGTACTAAATTTTTCTCTATTTTGCTTCACTGTTATATTCAACTCATTGGTTACCTCTTTAATATTTTCAAAGGTCTTTCTCAAGGTCTGTTCGCCTTCTTGCCCCCCTAATACCCTGTTTAATGAGGCAGTTACTCCTTTAATATCTGTGGCAACAGAGTTTACTTGAGCAAATATCTGATCCATGTCTACCTGAGATGCCCCCTGCCTGATTTCAGCATTTTGCCGGGCAAATACATCTTTAGACGAACCTGGTTGAATCTCGATATACTTTTCGCCTAAGAGTCCCTCTGATTTCACATAAACCAGAGAATCAACGGGCAGGGTTACCTGAAAGGGGAGACGTAAGGTCACCTTTGCCTTTCCAGCATCGAGGGCAATGTTTTCTACCCTGCCTACTTCAACGCCTGCAATCCTGACAGGTGAATTCTTAACCAACCCTGAGGCAGAGTCCAGCTTTGTATACACTCTATATCCCACCGCCCTGCCAATCCTTATCTTCTCTATATTTACAGTCATGTAGGCAAGGACAAGTATTCCCAGTACCACGAACACACCTACCTTTATTTCAGTGGACATCTTCTTCATAACAAACCCTCCTATTCTTTACTCCCCTCTGGTTATTGGTCCTTCTGACTTTCCTTGAATAAACTGCTGCACTATCTCGTTCTTTGAGTTTCTTATTTCACCAGGGGTACCTATTTCTATGATCTTGCCCTTATAGAGCATTGCGATCCTGTCACCTATTTTGTAAGCACTTACCATATCATGGGTGATGGCTATAGATGTAACCTTCAGCTTCTCCCTCAACTGGATAATCAGTTCATTGATTACATCGGCCATTATAGGGTCTAACCCGGTAGTCGGTTCGTCGTAGAGGAGGATTTCGGGCTCCATTGCTATTGCCCTGGCTAAACTAACCCTCTTTTTCATTCCGCCACTGAGCTCAGAGGGCATTAGCTCCTCAATACCATTTAATCCAACCAGGTTAAGCTTTTCGGCAACTATACCCCGTATCTCATCATCCTTAAGGTTGGTATGCTGTTTTAACCCAAAACCCACATTCTCCCATACCGGCATTGAGTCAAATAGGGCACCGAACTGAAAGAGCATACCAAACTTCTTCCTCATTTCATTGAGCTTCGCCTCATTGAAGGAAGATGTATCTTCGCCATCCACAACTATGGTCCCTTTATCGGGTTTGATTAGACCAATTATACATTTGATCAACACACTCTTTCCCGTACCACTTCCGCCGATTACTACAATATCCTCACCGCGCTTCACTTCCAGATTTAATCCCTGAAGCACGTGGTTCTTCCCAAAGGATTTGTAGAGGTTTCTAACCACAATCATATTGTCTGGCTTAGAGCCCTGTTGGTCTTCTTTTGACATTTCAGCCTGCTTACTAGCTCCTTTCAGAAGAGCTTTGAAAATCTACTCAAATAACAAGATTCCTCATCCGCCAGAGGCGGATTCGGAATGACAAGCGAGGGAGCCGAAATGACATAGCAGAAGTTTTTCAAAGCTCTCATTTCAGGTTTGACTTACTCCCTATTTTCAGAACATCAGGGCAGTAATGAAGTAGTTGGATATCAGGATTATTAAGGAGGAAAGCACCACCGCCCTGGTTGTGGCTTTACCAACCCCCTCAGCCCCGCCCCGGGTATAAAAACCTTGATAGCAACTTATAGTAGCGATTATTATTCCAAAGACACAGGCCTTTAACAAACCGGTGTATATATCATCCAGTTCCATATAGTCCCATGTCCTTTTTATGTAGATTGTAGAATTGGTACCCAGCATAACTACACTGACGAGATAACCCCCTAAAATCCCAATTATATCAGATAAGATAACCAATAAAGGCATTACAAAGAGAGCGGCTAAGAATCTGGGGACTATGAGAAACTTGATGGGATTGGTCGCGAGAGTGTAAAGGGCATCAATCTGTTCTGTAACCTGCATAGTACCAAGTTCGGCAGCCATAGCTGCCCCAACTCTACCCGAGACCATTAAGCCAGAAAGCACAGGTCCAAGTTCTCTAACCATTGACAGAGCAACTACTGTACCTACGAATGCCTCGGCATTGAACCTTCGAAATCCTGTATAACTCTGCAGAGCCAAGACCATTCCAGTAAAGATTGACATTATAAGCACCACCGGAATGGAATTAACCCCCACTTCTTCCATCTGTTGCAGAATGTTTTTGGGGTTTAGAGGTGGGCGAAATGTCCACATGAGTGTCTTTATGAAGAGAAGCATTATTCTTCCGCCCTCTTCAATAAAGTGTATTACCATAGAACCCAAAAAATCAAAGAACTTAAACATAAGTTTTCTTCCCGATAATCTTTCTGCCTTTTATATAAATCCTGGGGACACGCTTGCTTACCCCACAAAAGACCTCATAAGAGATAGTCCCCATCTTTTCAGCTATCTCATCAGCAGAAATTTCATGATTTCCCTGTCTCCCCATCAAGACTGCCTCATCCCCCACGTTTACGTTTTGGATATTAGTCACATCGACCATTGTTATATCCATACACACAGTTCCAACCACCAGCGCCTTTTCCCCTCCAATCAATGCTGTCCCTCTGTTGGACAAGAGCCTGCTATAACCATCTGCATAGCCGACAGGTAAAGTAGCTATAACCGAATCCCGTTGAGTCACAAAAGTCCTTTTATAGCTGATACTATATCCCGGAGGGATATTCTTTATTTGCATGATCTCTGTCTTTAAGCTCATAACAGGTTTCAATTGGATCTTTTCGGCAAACCTGGAAGAAGGGTGTGCCCCGTAGAGCATTAAACCAGGTCGCAATACGTTGCAAAAGGAAGGCGGCAAATCGACACTCGCGGCACTGTTGGCGATGTGCCTTAAAGGAGGATAGAAACCGAGCATATCTATTTCTCTGATGCATTCTTCAAATCTCTGAAGTTGTAAAGAGATAAAATCTCGATCTTCCGGGCTATCTCCATCGGCAGTCGATAAATGAGATAGTACCCCTTCAACCTCTAGATTTGGCATGTCCTTTAATTTAGTAAAAAATGGCGTTATGTCTTTGGGTAAAATCCCAACCCTTCCCATGCCAGTATCAATCTTCACATGAACCTTAACCCGTTTATTTACCCTTTTACCTTCATCAGACAATCTTTGGGCAGTATTTGAATCGAAGATAACCGGAGTGAGATTGTATTTAACGGTTTCCTTAACCTGCCCTTTGAAGACGCCGTTCAGTATAACAATCGGTTTCTTTATCCCTGCCTTTCTCAAGGATATACCCTCTTCACATATAGCCACACCAAGCAGGTCTACCCCTAGCATCTGGAGCTCTTTCGATATAAATGTGGCGCCATGTCCATATCCATCTGCCTTAACCACAGCCAGCATCTTCGTCTCTTTGCCAACTTTTTTCCGTAGTTGTTCATAGTTGAACTTTATGGCATCAAGATCGATTTCGGCAATTGTAGGGCGATGAGACATCAACTTTCTTCCTTATTAATTGTTATTCTGGCTTTAACCACCTGCCAGCAGCAAGTAATGGCGTAAAAATATCTGATTAATCGGTTTGTGTCAAGGTGTTTTCCCCTTACTTGATCTTAAAAGGGGGGCTTTAAAGCCCCCCTGTCTTCTCAGATAACGTATTCCTCTCCAGGCTCAAGGACTATTAACTCAACAGCAGGTGCTTCCTTCTTTGCGAGATCAACGAACCTGCTGGCATCTTGCTCCAGGATAGGAAAGGTCTTGTAATGCATAGGTATCACTCTTCTGGGTCTTAGGAGTTTCAAGGCAGCAGCAGCCTGAATAGGATCCATGGTGAAGCAGCTGCCTATAGGAAGCAGGGCTATATCAATAGTATAGATATCTCCCAGAGTCTTCATGCTTGCAAAGATACCGGTATCTCCTGCGTGGTAAATGGTAAGCCCGTTTTCCAATTTAATGATGTACCCACATGGGGAACCAGTTTCAGATGAATGAAATGCTTGGGTCATGGTAACGGAGATGCCGTCTATAGTCGCACTCCCGCCTATATTCATTCCAAAGCCACCAAATATTACATTCCCCTCGGGTAAAGAAAGCCCTGTTTTTAGCCTTCCAACCGTCTCAGGCTGCCCTATCACTACCCCGCCGGTTTTTTTAGAGATGTCTGCCGCATTTCCACAGTGGTCAAAATGGTCATGGGTAACCAGAATAAGATCAGCCCTGGTTATATCATCGAGCTTGACAGGGCACAATGGATTACCGTCTACCCATGGATCTATTAAGATTACTTTGCCCCTGGATGTTGTGATGGAAAAAAAAGCATGACTCAACCATTTAATAATAGTATTTGCCATTTTTGTCCCTCCTTGTTAATTTTATTAAATAATCCTTCTATATCAACCAGATACTTTTAGGCGACACTCCCTTTCAATTTATACTCTCCAACCATAGTAAGCTATCCTTATCCAAAACCAATTCCATCGACCTTTACCCCACAATCCGGACAGAGACCATCCTTAACTCTGTTCTGTAATATCTGGTATCCATATCTTTGTATCAGCAATTTCTTGCAGTTATAACAATAGGTATTTTCCCCTTCATCTCCAGGAATGTTACCACAATAGACATACCTTAAGCCAACCTCCATGCCTATCTCCCTTGCCCTGTGAAGCATTTTTGCAGATGTTCTTGGTCGGTCAAGCAACCTATAGGTAGGATGGAAGGCACTTACATGCCAGGGTATGTCTTCCCCTACTTCCCTGATAAATTCTGCAATACCCTTAAGCTCCTCTTCACCGTCGTTCAATGTGGGTATTATCAGGGTGGTAATCTCGATCCAAACCCTCATCTCCTTCAACGTCCTTATGGAATCGAGCACAGAGTTCAGTTTGGCACCACAAATCTCTTTATAGAAATCATCAGAAAATGCCTTAAGGTCCACATTCGCTGCATCCAGATATGGTCTTATAGTATGAAGCGCCTCTTTGGTCATATAACCATTGGTAACAAACACATTTTTTATCCCCTGTTTATGAGCCAACTCAGCAGTATCGTAAGCGTATTCAAAGAATATGGTGGGTTCTGTATAAGTATATGAGATGCTTTTACATTTGTGTTGTAAGGCTTCAGAGACGATCTCTTTGGGCAAAAAATCTCTGCCAAGAATTCGGTCCTGATCTATGGGCATCTGGGAAATATCCGAATTCTGACAGTGTAGACACTTGAAATTACATCCTGCGGTGGCTACTGAGAAGGATTTCGAGCCGGGAAAGAGATGAAAGATAGGCTTCTTTTCTATAGGGTCTATGTTTCTTGAAATAGCCTTATTGTAGACAAGAGAATAGAGAATCCCTTCCCTGTTCTCCCGCACACCACATACCCCCCTCTTTAAGGGAGCAATGGCGCATCTATGATTGCACAGGTTGCACTTAACCTTTCCGTCTCTTAATTTATCATACAACATCGCTTCTTTCATTTGAAAATACACCTATTCCTGTCATTACGAGCCCGCCACAGGCAGGCAAAGCAATCCCATCCTTTTTAACAGCACACTTAAGTGTGCTGCTGAAGGGGTCGCTCGCGGGTTTCATTGATTCTTCCCCTGCTCATCCCATCTTCTTAACTACAGATTCCACCTTTGTTTCGGAGGTAGCGGGTTTATCCCTTCTGTCGTCGATTTTTACTGTTGTAACCACACGCATAACGCCCTTTTTAAAAGGGGTTTCGTGCATCTCTCTGATTATGCTGAGAATCCTCTCAAGCTCTCCTTCGATGATGGTGCCCATGGAGGTCAAATCGTATTTAAGTCCAGAATTTTTAAGTACCTTTAGGGCATTTGCCACATATTCACTAAGGCTGGTATTCGGTACACCAATAGGCACTATACTTACCTCAACTATTGCCATCTGACTCTCCTTTTCCTCAGCTTTTCTAAATTCTTATGCACTCCGCCTCATAGAATTCTCGTTTGAATGGTTCATCAAGACGAATAAGCAAACGGTAGTTAGACCAAGATAGAGGTAATTCCCGAACCAGTGTCTCGGAAATTTCATGTCCTGTCTGGGGAACTGGCTGCAATTCGCCACACACTGTGTGGCTTTTTTCATCGGTTAATGCAGAAATCGATTGGTCACACACTGTATGACTTTTTTGAATAACACCCGAATAGGTAAGGTAAAACTGGCGGAAGGTTTTCAAATTAGTTAATCCCCAACCCTTACCGAACCGATGAGTCAAATCAATAGACAATTTCTTTAGGAGAGCCTCACCATATTCCGCTCGTTCTTTCCCCTTCTGTTCATACTCTACAATCCTTCTGCCCATTAGCCAATAAGTACTAACCAGAGCGGTATTTACGTACTGTACCGCAACCTTGCGCCCCTGCTCAATAAGAGAGGCGAGGTCGGTGATGAGGGTTGAATAGGGTTCTTTCTTAATTGCTTTGGTCATTTCCTAAAATCCTTTAAGGCATTTGCCACATATTCACCAAGGCTGGTATTAGAGACAGCAATGGGGACAATGCTTACCTCAACTATTGCCATGTGATCCTCCTTCTACCTGTGTCTATTTCAATTTGTAAATGCCTAATGACCGATATAACAGTTTAAGTTTCTTTTATAAAATCGTGAATTACCCGCTTAATATACTCTAAATGTCTTTCAACAGGGCGTGCTCCTGCTTCAGGCTTTAATGGCAAAGCCCCGACACCTTCATATGTTTCTACCGCATCGTGAGTTGGGTAAACAATCGCTTTTTCTCCTGGATAGAGAATATAAGCGCCTATGACATTCTGGATTGCTTCCCTGTAGGTATGCATCTTGTCGATGTCCTCATCCTTCCATGATTGAATAGTTCCGTCACTGGCTTCGCCGTAGAATCCGCCCCGCTCGCCTTTATACTTTGCGTCGAGAATGAGGATACTATCCTCCTTGGAGACGATAATGTCCGGCCGGAATGTATGGGAATAACTCTCATGGGCAAAATAATGTCTATCCAGTTTCTCACTTGGCTGCATACCGGCAGACCCGGCACAGGTCCTGTTAAACCATAATGAGACGCCGCCTTCATACTGGATGCAAATTCCCGGATTGACCCGTTGTTCCAGAGGTGCATCCGATACCACCGTTTTGCAGGATAGGGGTTTTCTTGTGTTGTCGAGGATGTCTTTGACGATAAAGAAAGACCAGTACTCAAACAGGGTTGGCGTGTCCTTTGTTTCTAAAAGATTTCTGAAGTCGTGAGTATCAAAATCACAACGAGAGACAAGCTGCATTAGAGAATACAGACGAAACAACTGACGATAACCTTCCCGGCGCTGCAACACCTGGGAATTTGCCGGGATGAGATGCATTGTGCCCACATCATGCCACATGGGGTCAGCCAGGAAATGACCGGTCTTCCTTTCCATCTGTTCTAAATGATCCTCTATATCAGGATTGAGATAACCGCCTGTTGTCCCCTTCATTGCCTTTTTTAAGCTAACCAGTCTATGTTGAACCGACCCCAGAAAATACTTTACGAATCGGTTTTCGTTGGTGTCCACTGTGTGATGTTTTCGTTCCTCAATTGCTTCAGTAGGGTATAACCGTTGACCTGTCCTGTGGAATATGGTGCGACCGCAACTTGTAGCAAGAAGGGGATGCCCATGTTTCAGGATGGCGAATCTTTCGGGGGAAGAGAACATATTTACCAGCATTGCAGGATCGAAATGGGTAACTGCGTCTATGGAATTATTCCGGAATTCCCTGTAAAGTCTGTGATGGGGATTTGACAGGATCAATGCGGCAATGGCATCCAGATTTGGAGAGCCGTCCAGCAGATATTTCTTGAGAAACAGATATTCCACATAGGCTATATCGTGCCCTGCTTTATCTTTCCGGTAACTTTGCCCGAGAGGTGTGGCAAAACTGAAGACAAGGTTGGCGTATTTTTCAGCGATATAGTCTAACATTGCCTCATAAGCTGTTTCGCTGATTTTTCTGCTTTCCACGCGGACAGGAACAGGTCCGATGCGTGTCAGGCCGACGCAATCGCGAAAATTGATCTCGAAGAGATGCCCGGGAAATGGCCGCTGGGTATAGACGCCGGATTGTGGGAAAAAGTCAGGGACTTGCTCTCCATAAAACTTAACAAAATAGGTCTTCCATTCCTCAAGTGTCAGGGGTGCAGCCTCGTCACAGATAAAAGATGAGGCTTCCTCTTCCGACGACGGGAACTCGAGAGCATCGGCAATAGCCATAAGGATTTTGGGTGAATAGTGAAGAACAGTCATATCACTCAATAAAGCTTGTGTAACCCTGGACTTTCAGATTCTGAATCATTCGCGCCAGTTTTTTGGCAGATCGGGGAAAAGATGCACCTTCATCATACGCTGCCGCTTTCTCCAGATAGAATTCATCGGGTACGCTCCCCTTGCCCTGGCAAATGGCAAGGAACTTCCATAGCGGCTCTTCCAGCTTTGCCTGGGTGCCGTGGAATTTTGGAAGGATCTTCTGGAGGATCTGGATATCCAAGGCTTCTTCAAGATTGAAATCCTGCACCATTTCAGAGGCAGTACGGATATAGCGGCTGATCTCGTTGACGACACGGTAACCGAAATGGAGGTTGTCGGGATGGAGAATACCCGATATTTTCAAAAGATGATCTTTGGTCTCGGGCGCCGTTTTCAGGATGCCCATGTAATCGGTCTTGGAACAGAATGGCGTTTCGCTTGCAACAGGAAGCAGCCTTTGCCGTACATCTTGTTCCTTCAGTGCAAACCGGTCCGATGCAATGATTCCTTTTTCATAATTTTCCAGATCAACTTCGTTGAATTCAATCACATTCGCCCGGTCCAGGACCTTCGGGCTGAACATATAGGTGGATTCATCGACATTGACGGTTCCCGTAAAATAAACATTAGGTGGGATATGAAACTTCGATGGAATTGGATATCCATCTTGCGTCTTAGCCTCCTTTATGGAATGAAGATGAATCGCCTCCCCCTGAGGTTTATCGGAAGTGCGGCTCTCCATGATACTTAGAAAATCGGAAAAATACTGTTCCACCTTTGCCAGGTTCATCTCATCGAGGATGATAAAATAAGGTTTGTCAGGATGCTCTTTCGCCTCGAGTAGAAGGCGCAGGACCGGTGTGTCGTGGTATTCTTCAGCCAGGAGATTGTAATAGCCAAGCAGCCCTTTGTTATCCATCCAATCGGGTCGTACTGGAACAAAAGCGATACGCTTTTCTCGTTCCTCCGGCGTCTCGTCCTGGCACAGGTATTCCGCAAAAATCTGGGCGATCTTCGTCTTCCCTGTTCCGGAAATGCCAGTAAGGATGACAAAGGGTTTGATTTTCAGAGAAAGAAAGTAGCGGGTTAGTATTTCCCTGGAGAAGAAATAGCCTTGGGCTTCGTAATAGTCATAAAGATTTTCCATGCTACCCCACATTTTCACGGTTCGTTTTGCCCAATCCACTTGCATATCTGTCATTTTTTTTTCACTCCTCGATTCTGCAGACCATATTTTTTTTATATTTTCTTCCGTGATAATACGCCAATTTTCTTTTAAAATGTGAGTAGTTTCTTTGATGCTGATTTCGATTTGATCCAGAACAGCATCAAGGGAAACTTCTTGACCAAGTTTTGCAATAGTTCTATATGCTAATTTAAAATCGTTAAAATTTGGGATGTATTTATTTGAAAAGTTGTTTATTTTTCGAGTTTCTTCAGTAGGTTTATCAATATTACCTGCAACTCTTCCTAACTCCAATGCTTTGTCCAAGCCGTCAATGACGGTTTGGAAATCTACATTTAATATATCCGCAAAGTCTTTAATGGCTCTTACTACCTTGCTGTCAACTCCCGTGCGATATGCTGCCAAGCGCTTTTTAACCCAGTTTGGGTGATCAGCTACCTTTTTGGCTCTCTCGGTGTCCAGTCGGTAATTGATAGGGATGGGCATCCCAGCCACTGCACAGACCATAACCAAAGTAATGCTCTCTGACCCATTCCGAGTCTCGGCATTGGTGGAGTATACGCTGGCATCTACCACTTTGTTATGATTTTTAACGATACTCTCCCAGTTATTATCGGTCGGCCAAGGGGGTGCTGCATTCCTTCTGCTCTCATTCATCTTTTTTCATCCTCATTATTTTCATCCCTCATTATGTCTGCACCAGATAGGGAGATTCTTTGCGAATGATTCTCTTCTCGATTGATCTTTTATACTTCCCGAATTCCATAATGTAGGCTCTTACCAATGGCTGAAGGCTGCAAACCTTCTAGTTCAAGAGGCTTAAGGGGGATATTGATGCAGTTTCCTATGCTCTGCCAGATACTTGATACTGCCAGGATATACCTTCTTGAGTCGCAAGCCATGGTTAACAGAGAGACGTTTCTTGTCCTCGGCAGTTAATCTCGGGGAAAACAAAATAGAACCTTTATCGTCAAAGCTGATCAATCCAACATCAAAAAGCGCGTCTATATTGGGTGCTAGTAGAAGCCCGTTATCTATATCTAACCTTTCCTCATTGGTGCAGTCGCGCCAAGGTTTAATATGCGATGCTCGAAGCACCTTAACTTCTTGGCAGCCTGTGACTGAACAGGACTGCCACCGCTTTAGTAGATTTTCCCTGAACTTGCCCTGTCCTATCCTTGCCTGTATTATTGCTTCTTTTTCTGTGGCATTCTCATACTCTGATTTGTGTTCTTCCAGATCAGTAAGAGCATCCTGCGGCCCTATTAGAATATCTCGTTTGAATCGGTACTTATCAACAACTTTTTCATATGGCAATCCGTGTTCTCTTTTCAAATGGGACAAATGCTCATATATTGCACCACGTAGATTTTTCAATTCATTCATAGTGGCACCATCTAACAACCTATAATCAATAACAGCGCATTCACCATCGTTTTTTCCATGCCCAAGCCAGTTCGAACCTCCAGAGTATTCAGAACGGTTTGGATTAAGGATTAACTTCTGGGTCTCTTCCCTATCTTGATCCTTATTCCTTTTGCTTGTCATACAATATCCTATAACAGTATAATCTTTATTTCTGAGAATCCATGTCACTGTCCCAAAATTCCTTGGATGCAATCAATGGAGTCTCAGCCCTGTTTCATGAAGTTTTATTCTCTCTTCGGAATCAATGGTTAACATCTCTCCTTTTTCGAGGCAATCTAAACAATGATGCAAAACTGCCAGTTGAGCCTGCTTCATTTCCTCCGATTCTGATGAAGCATAAACATCTTCTATCAGATTTAGAATTATTTCTTCCGTCAGGAGTCTGATCATCTTTGTATTTCCCTTTGTTTTTCAGTAAACCCTTATTCTCTGATAAAATTCCTATACCTTGGCCTATCCTTAACTGATGGTTGTTTATACAGGATAGAGGAACATCCTCCTATCCCAGGATAACCGTCGCTATTTGTTCTACAACCTCGAAATGTCTGTCTCTTGTAAGGAGCGTTCCCCCTACTTCCATGCAGGATGCCGCAATCCATACATCATTGATCGGTATTTTAGCCCCCTTTTTTTGTAATGATAAGAATAGTGTGGGGTTTTTCATCCACTGCATCTAGGATATATGCCGATTTTGTCTTACCCGCTTTTATGGCAGCTTTTGTAATCATCTCTTCTTTTTTCGGTGGTATTCTTAAGCTTAAAGGCATATACACCACCCTCCTCCTATGGCATTATAATAAATATGTATCTCGAAATAGTTATGGTATCAATGGTTAACAGAAAAAATCGGTAGCTGTTTTTTTTTGAAGTCGTCGAGGATTTTAATCTTCCCCTTCATATCTTGTCTTTATAGATATTAATAAACCGCCTGAGAGAACGATCGTATGTCTTTTCAACTTCAGGAGGAAAAAGGCAAGCCGGTAATTGTTTCATCTTCCAGTGGTATGCTAAACACTCACAACACCTCCCTTTGTTATCGCAGGGCTCGTAGGTACAATTACAGCGCTCCAGATTAGCCGCTGTATTATGACATTCCATACTGTTACCCCCTATTTTCACTAAGGAATACTCTGTATCCCTTATAGGTCATATAAATATCAGCTTTGCTGGATACCTCAAAGGGCGAATGCATGCCTAGCAAAGCTACTCCGCAGTCCACTATATCCATTCCGTAGCTTGCAAGATATTTGGCTATAGTTCCCCCGCCACCCTCGTCCACCTTACCCAGTTCGCCGGTCTGCCAGATAATATTGTTACGGTTAAATGCCTGCCTGAGCCATCCTACATATTCTGCGCTGGCATCACTGGAACCGGATTTTCCTCTGGACCCAGTAAACTTTGTAATACAGATTCCATACCCCAGTTTTGCGGCGTTCCTTTTTTCATGAACATCCTGATAATCCGGATCAAGTGCGCCATTAACGTCGGCTGAAATAGCCCTGGAATTCATCAGGGTCTTTCTTATTGCCCCCTCATCCGGCTTTACGCCTCCAGAGGATAAAAGGTCGGAAACTACAGCCTCTAAAAATCTGGATTTCGCCCCTGTATTTCCCTCGCTGCCTATCTCTTCCTTATCAAGGAACAGGACTAAAACAGTCTCTTTTGGGTTATTTATGTCTCCTATTGCCCGCATGCTGGTATATGCGCATGACCTGTCATCCTGCCCGTAAGAACCTATAAGGCTCCTATCCCATCCTATGTCCCTTGCCTTTTCAGATGGTACCAGTTCCAGTTCAGCGCTGATGAAATCCTCTTCGATTAAGCCAAAATTATCATTGAGGTATTTAAGAACCTGGAGCTTTATCCTGTCCTTGGTATCCTTATCAGGGAAGGGTATGCTTCCAGCAAGTATATTTAGTTTTTCACCAATAACTGCATCTTCCAGTTTCTTTTCGTATTGAGCCTTATGGGCAAGGTGGGGAGCTAGGTCAACTATGGTAAATATCGGTTCAGTCTCTTTTTCTCCCAGGCTTAAATCCATCTCGCTCCCATCTTTTTTGATTATCTTACCATGCAAGGACAATGGGCGTGAGACCCACTGATATTTTTTTATTCCCCCATAATAATGGGTTTTAAGAAGGGCAAGATCAACATCTTCATACAGGGGATTTTGCTTTAAATCCAGGCGAGGCGAATCTATGTGGGAAGCAATTATCCTTATGCCCTTTTCTATCGGTTTTTTTCCCAGAATACTCATTGCTACGGTTTTGTTCTGGAACACACTATAGATCTTTTTTGCCTTTCCTGGAGGTTTTCCAACACTTTTAAACCCCTTTTCTTCTGCAAATTTGACGATCTCCTTAACCGCCTGCCGTTCTGTCTTGGCACTATCAAGAAATTTTTTATATCCTTCTGAGAAGAGAAATACATCCTCTTTTTCTTTGCTATCCAGTCTGTCCCAGACAATGTCCCTCTTCAGCACCAGTTTTTCTTTTATCTCTTTAATCTCAGGTTTTTCGTCCTGCTCTGGCATCCTATTCTCCTCTCCTTATGCTAAACTTCTATCCTTTTCCTAAAGCCCTCAGTGTTTCCTTAAAGACCTTGTAAAATTTATCGTTATCGGAAATAGATTTTCTGAGTATATTCTTTATTTGAGGCAAATCTTTCTGGTTGATAACCAGGTTTGCACTCTTTGAAAATGCCATCATATTATTAAGGGTGGTGTATTGTTTCCCAATTAGTGCAAAAAAGGTATTTCTTCTGGTAACTATAGGCATGGGCTGGATATGACTTAAGACAGGGTTCTCAGACGGTGTCCCTCCACCGAACTCTTCATCGAGAACTATGACATCATAATGGGTAAACCTCATCTTCTCCAGCACATCTTTAGGATCTTTTCCCACACTCGCCCTGTATCCCAGCTCTTTCAATGCAGATATCAGTATTTCTTGGTTAGATTGATTATCATCACAGATTAAAGCCATTTTTTCACCCTCTTCATGGAATTCAACCGCCGTTTCATCGGAAGTCTCCTCTGGTAGTGCTCTGGTGTCAACGGAGATATTGCCATTACATTTAGGACATGGGATGTTTACTAACTTATCTTTAGGTAACTTTTCATCCGGAATCTTTAACTTAGTTTTGCACGTTTCACAGAAAATCTCCATTTATTCCCTCCTTAGTGTTTTTTCCTATAAGGGTCTTCTTTGCCATAGTCTTCATCTATATCTAACCCTTCGATGTCGGTAGTCTTCTCCCCTTTTGCACTCTTTATCATGTCCATTCCTCTCCCGACTATTGCCTTTTTCGAAGCGTATGCCATGGCTGTTTCCTCCGTGATCAGACCTGCCTCGTATTTTTTGATAATATCTGCGTCAAAGGTCTGCATACCATAAGCATCACCATCTGAAATTATATCATAGAAGGTTTTCCCTTCCGACTCTCCATTCAAAATAGACTCCTTGACCCTGAGATTCGTGCCCATAATCTCGAATACGGCTACTCTACCGCCACCAACTTTGGGTAAGAGCCTCTGGCATACTATCCATCTTATAGTATCTGCCAGACGGATCCTGGTCTGTTTTTCCTCTTCCTGTTCGAACATACCGATAATCCTGTTGATTGTCTGCCCGGCATCTACCGTATGAAGAGTACTCATAACCAGATGTCCTGTTTCCGCTGCACTTAACCCTATTTCTACCGTTTCTCTGTCCCTCATTTCACCAACCAGAATGACTTTGGGCGCCTGACGAAGGGCTGCCCTCAGGCCACTGGCAAATGAATCAAAGTCGCCGCCCAACTCCCTCTGGTTAAAGGTAGCCTGTTTGTGGGGATGTACAAATTCCACGGGGTCCTCCAGGGTAATTATGTGGATAGATTTCGATTCATTCATGTTGTTAAGCATAGCAGCCAGAGAGGTAGTCTTTCCGCTGCCTGTTGCACCTGTCACGAGGATGAGACCGTTTTTCTCCTGGGCTATCTTGGAAAAGATTTCTGGAACACCCAGCCCTTGTATAGTAGGGATTTTAGTCTCCAGTTTTCTCATTACTATTGAGTAGGAGGCTCTCTGGGAAAATATATTTACCCGGAATCTGGCTTTTCCTGCTAAATAATAGGACGAGTCACAGGACCCCTCTTTTAATAGGGTATGGAGAAGACGTCGGTCCTGGTTAATGAGATTTAGGGCGAATATCTCTGTTTGAAAGGGAGTCAGTTTATCTATGGGTGGATTCATTGGAACAGGAACCAGTTGTCCGGATGATTCCACCTGAAGGGGTTTGTCTGGAGTAAAATTTAAATCAGAGACATTGCCATGGGTTTGTAACATGGTGTCCAGTATACGGTCAATCTCAGGTTTTCTCATAACGTTTCTCCCAATCTCCAAAGTTTTAGGGTTTAAGTTTTGTCCCTGGATTCTCTATCATATCAGACATCTGTGAAATCATCAGGGGTGGTTTTCAATAAGGGTAGAAATTTAGTCTTGTCAATGCATTTGTTGTATGCCTCGTCAGGGGATATCCATCCTTTTTGCAAATATTGCATAATGGCATCGTCCAGGGTCTGCATACCATATTTCTTGCCTGTTTGAATTGCAGAGGGTATCTGAAAAGTTTTTCCTTCCCTGATTAGATTACGAACGGCTGCGGTACAGATGAGTATTTCAAGGGCAGCACATCTTCCCTTTTTGTCTATCCTCTTGAATAAGGTCTGAGCTATTACAGCCTTAATCCCGTCTGCTAAAGTAGACCTGATCTGGTCTTGCTGATTAGCCGGGAAAACCTCTATAACCCTGTCAACTGTTTTAGCAGCACTGGTAGTATGAAGGGTGCCGAATACCAGATGTCCGGTAGCGGCAGCCTCTATCGCCAGCGCTATAGTTTCCAGATCCCTCATTTCCCCCACCAGGATTATATCGGGGTCTTCTCGTAACGCCCCTCTCAAAGCCGCTGAAAATGATTTTGTATGAGATCCTACTTCCCTGTGATTTACTATGCAACTCTGGCTTTTATGGACAAATTCAATGGGATCCTCCACGGTAATAATATGGTCTTTTCTGTTTTTGTTTGCATAGTCTATTATGGCAGCCAGCGTTGTGGATTTACCGCTTCCTGTTGGCCCTGTTACCAAAACCAGGCCTTTAGGAAGCAAGGCAAGCTTGGTAATTACAGGTGGAAGACCGAGTTGTTCTGCTGTTAATACCTCACTAGGGATTTCTCTGAAAACGGCCCCGATTCCGTATTTTTGCTGGAAGAAATTGGCCCTATATCGAGCCAAACCGGGAATTTCATACCCGAAGTCTACATCTCCTGTTTCTTCGAAGAGCTTTACCTTCTCTTCAGGAGCTATTTCATAAAGCATAGCCTTTAGCTCATCATTCTCAAGCAACTTATATTTTACCCTTTCCATATCGCCTCTGATACGGAGTATGGGCTGGGAGCCGGATACCATATGTAAATCAGAAGCCCCCTGTTCATTCATCAGCTTAAAAAAGGCATCTATCTTTGCCATTTTATCCCCCTATAAATAAAAGTATAATGGTTAATTATAATGGTTAGTTGTCTGTTACGCAAACAGTTTTTTCCTTTTTCAGTTTCAGACTTTCCTGATAGACTTCCCTTTTTGAGATGCCCTTCTCATCTGAAATCATCTTGATCAAGTCCTTCATAGGTAAATCATATCTCTTTTGATAATCCTCTAAGAGTTTAGATGTCGGGATATCGTTTACACTGCTAGTGTCCTTCTTTCCCGATACCAACAGGGTAATTTCTCCCTTAATTTGCCGTCCCTTTAAAGCGGTTAAGACATGGGTTATTTCCCCTCTTATCACCTCTTCAAAGACCTTGGTCAGTTCCCTGGTAACAACGATTTCCCTATTGCCGCATATCTCCAGCAAGTCCTGGAGGGTAGCCCGTAACCTGTTAGGTGATTCATAGAAGACAAGAGTCCTTTTTTCTCCTACTATCTTTTCAATAAACCTCTTTCTTGCCGTGATTTTGTTCGGCAGAAAGCCCTGGAATACAAAACTGTCTGTAGAGAGCCCTGAGACGCTAAGTGCAGCAATCAGAGCTGATACTCCTGGAATAGGGATGACAGGAATTGAGCCTTGGAGGGCGAGTTTAATGAGGTGATAACCAGGATCCGAAATACCAGGAGTGCCGGCATCTGAGACAAGAGCTATATTCTCTCCGATCTCCAGCCTGTCTATGAGTTTTTTACCTTTAATGAGTTTATTGTATTCATAATAGCTGGTTAAAGGAGTTTTAATACTGTAATGGCTAAGCAGAATCCTTGTCCTTCTTGTATCTTCAGCGGCAATGAGATCAACTTCCTTTAGGGTACGCAAAGCCCTAAGGGTAATATCCTCCAGATTGCCTATGGGGGTAGCAACGATGTACAATGTTCCTTTAGATATGGAAGGGGTATTCTCGTCCATGATTTTAAAGGTTGTATAAAACCTCTTTACCGCTAAATACAGCCTCTTGCCCCAGTTCCTCCTCTATCCTGATTAACTGGTTGTACTTGGCTACTCTATCTGTTCTTGAGACCGATCCTGTCTTGATCTGCCCGGTATTACAGGCAACTACCAGATCTGCAATGGTTGTATCCTCAGTCTCGCCAGACCTGTGAGAGACAATGGCAGTATACCGTGCCCTCTTTGCCATTTCAATAGCATCCATTGTTTCTGTTAAGGTTCCTATCTGATTCACCTTTATCAGGATTGAATTTGCAATGCCCTTCTCGATGCCTTTTTTAAATATCTTTGTGTTGGTTACAAATATATCGTCGCCTACAATCTGTATTCTGTTCCCAAGGCGTTCTGTAAGAAGCCTCCATCCATCCCAGTCGTTTTCAGCCAGACCGTCTTCAATGGATATTATCGGGTATTTTTCAACCAAAGCTGTGTAAAAACTTACCATATCCTCTGATGACTTCTCAGGTTCTTTTTCAGCTCCCAGTATGTATTTACCATCTTTGTAAAAAGAACTGGCAGCAGAATCCAGAGCTATGTATACATCTTTTCCAGCTTTATACCCAGCCTTTCCGATACTTTCCAGAATCACCTCTATAGCCTCTTCGTTAGAGTTAAGGTTTGGCGCAAACCCTCCTTCGTCTCCCACCGCAGTGTTGTACCCTTTGCCCTTGAGGGTAGTCTTAAGATTGTGGAATATCTCTACTCCCATCTTTAAGGCGTGGCTGAATGACTCTGCCCCAAGAGGCATTATCATAAATTCTTGGATATCTACATTGTTGTCGGCGTGTGCCCCACCATTTAGGATATTCATCATAGGTACAGGCAAAACTTTAGCATTTACTCCCCCAAGATATTGATATAAGGGGAGACAGAGTAGTGCAGCGGCTGCCTTGGCTACCGCCAGGGAGACGCCCAGAATTGCATTGGCACCGAGCGTCTTCTTATTTTCAGTGCCGTCCAGTTCGATAAGCCTTCGGTCTATGAGTTTCTGATTTATGGCATCCAACCCAATAACCTCAGAACGAATTGTTTTATTCACATTATTAACCGCCTTGCTGACCCCTTTGCCTAGAAACTCTTTTTTGTTTCCATCCCGGAGTTCAATAGCTTCCCTTTCTCCTGTAGATGCGCCGGAAGGAACACATGCCCTTCCCATAACGCCACTTTCGAGGATCACATCTACCTCTACGGTTGGGTTCCCCCTAGAATCAAGGATCTGTCTGGCATGAATATCCGCTATTTTACTCATAAATAGTTTCCCCCCCTTTATATCATCTCTGATAAAATAATCAATAAAGCCTTATTCCATCCAATGGGTCCTGCTCCGGGGGCACGGCTAAGGTTTGGCAAATCTATTTGCCTGTCATATACGCCCCCTGGTTTCTGGACTAAAACAGGTATATCTGCCGCTTGCAGCATGGGCAGATCATTAAAGCTGTCACCAAGCGCTACAGTTTTTAATTCAGTGTGAGCTTCTTTATACATTTCGGCAATAATATTTACAGCCTTTCCTTTATTGTTGTCTCCCAATAGATAGAAAAATCGTCCACCTTTCGTAAGATTCAAATTCAGATTTTTTATGCTTTTATTTAATTCTCTTTCCTCGTTTTCATCACCATCAAAGACAAAGGGCTCTGTATATTCTCGCTGCTTTGCCAGGACTGCCTCTCTCTGGGAGAGCCCTGTTAAATTTATTACCTCGTCCAGATCCATTTCAGAAAAACCCCTGATTCTATTTCCAAATCTATTTTTTAAAGTTTTAAATTGCACTATTAATTTCGGGTAATGTATTCCTAGCTTAATGACACGATACCCGTCCCTTTCAATATGTTTATTTTTAACGGGCCCCAAATTATTAGAGATAAAAATAGCACCACCATTTTCACTTATAAAGGGGTCATTATTGTCCAGCCTTTCCCTCCATATCTCGATCTCTGCCCTCGTTTTGCTGCTGCACAGGATAAGAGGGATATGGGCTTCCCTCACCAGATCGAGGGCTTCTCTTGCTGCATCGAAGGAATATGTATTATGGTCCAGCAGCGTGCCATCCAGATCCGTAAAGATTATAAGATTTGCCTTATTCATAACTTATTTCGGTTGGTTCGTCATCTTGTCCAGATCAAAAGCTGTTCACGGGGTTCTGTAATTAACCGTTGTATATATTTTTATCTTAACAGAACAATCTGTAATAAGTCAAACTGAAAGGTAAGTGAGAGCCCAGTTTATCGAGATATTAATGTCAGGTGACGTGAAAGATAAGGAGTTGTTTTAATTTTTAAATGAAAAATTTATAGAAAAAACTTGACAATATAAGATTTTTATTCTAATTTAACAAATTAAACATTTATATAACATCGTGACAAGAACTTTAAACGCTTACAACATATTTGACTTTATACTACTTATAAAGCCAAAAGGTCAGGGAACTAGATGCTTTAAACTATGGTTAAGGAATGACCTAAAAAATTAACTATGAATGGAGGTGAAAACGATGAGGAAATTAGGTTATCTTTTGGTTTGCTTTTTCTTTGTCCTTGGCCTGACAGTATCTACTATTGGATGCAAGGGAAAACCGGCCGAGGAAGCGGGGGCACCAACGGAACAAGTGACTCCAGCTCCTGCTCCAGCAGAACAGGCCCCTGCTCCAGCAGAACAGGCTCCTGCTCCAGCAGAACAGGCTCCTGCTCCAGCAGAGAAAGGGAAATAAATGCTATATGTTCTAAGTGTTATATCACTGGAACAGGAAGCTCTTTGAGGTAAACCCTCAGAGGATTCTTAAATGGTGAAGAGGGGGGGGCAATACCCCCTCTTTCCCTCTCATCAGGGAGGGGAATGAAGGGTATCGGGTTATCTCTTTTGAGAAAGAGAGGCGGTGCCCTTTTTTTTTGGGTTCTTGAAGCAGGTGGAAGAAAAAGAGTGTTGACTTCATATCGCCTATTAATTATAACTAAAAAAGGGTAGATTCTAAATAAATAGAAAAGGAGATGCCATTATGGAAGTTCAGGAAAAAGAATTTGGAACAGTTAAGATAGTCAGAAAAGAGGGTTTTGCCAAGGTAATCTTGAACCGGCCAGAAAAGCTAAATGCCTTGAGCCCAGAACTTATACATGACTTTATAGCAGCCTGGGCTGAAGTAAAGGATGATGATACAGTAAGAGCATTAATTATTACGGGAGCCGGCCAGTCCTTTAGTGCTGGCGGTGATGTGGTAAAGGATATAAACCCATTAAGAGAAATGGGTGTTACAGAGTACCATAAGTATTTTAGTGTGGCAGACGAGATGTACCGGGGGATAATTGATGTGGAAAAACCTGTAATAGCTGCCATAAACGGATATGCAGTAGGAGCTGGTCTTGACCTCGCCCTCTCGTGTGACATAAGGATTGCTGCAGAGGATGCAAAGATGGCAGAGTTTTTCGTTAGAATGGGTATAACTCCGGAGCTGGGAATCTATATGTTGCCTAGGCTGGTTGGATTGGGGTGGGCAAAACTGATTTGTCTTACCGGAGACATCATAGATGCAGCCCAGGCAGAGAAGATAGGCTTGGTTGAGAAAGTTGTGCCACCAAAGGAATTGATACCTGCTGCTGAAGAATTAGCAAAAAAGCTTGCAAACGGCCCAGTGGCCATAGGGACCATTAAAAAGGCAATCAACGAGTCCTTAAAGATGACCCTTGAATCTTCCCTGGATTATATATCGAGGCTACAGTATCAGTTATGTCATACTGAGGACCATAAAGAGGCTGTTACCTCATGGTTAGAGAAGAGAAAACCGGTCTTTAAGGGGAAATAAAGGATAGGCATTTCCTGGCAACCTCTATAGTCTTCTCTATATCCTCATCAGTATGTGCCAAGGACACGAAGGACGCTTCGAACTGTGAAGGTGCCAGGTAAATCCCTTGTTCAAGCATTGCTGAGAAATATCGTGCGAATCTTTTAGTATCACTTGTCTTGGCAGAAGAGTAATCTGTTACCTCTCTGTCGGAAAAAAAGAGGGTGGACATGGACCCTATCCTGGTGGAGAAGACAGGTATACCCATTTTTTTTGCGGCATTTTCTATTCCTCCTGTCAGTATCTTGGCCTTCTCATCTAAGATTTCATATACCCCCTCCTGAGAGAGTATCTTTAAGGTCTCAACCCCTGCTGTCATAGCAAGGGGGTTGCCAGATAGGGTTCCAGCCTGATAGACTGGCCCCAAGGGGGATATCTTCTCCATAATCTCCTTTTTGCCACCAAAGGCTCCTACAGGCAATCCGCCGCCTACAATCTTTCCCAAACAGGTTAAATCCGGGAAAACACTGTATAGCTCCTGGGCGCCCCCAAAAGAGACCCTGAATCCGGTAATGACTTCGTCGAATATCAGGACTATACCGTGTTGATCACAGAGTTTTCGGAGTCCTTCCAAAAACCCCGCTTTAGGCTGTATAACCCCCATATTCCCCGGGATAGGTTCCACTATTATGGCTGCTATATTTTCTCCATCTTTTTCTGTTACTTCTTTGACAGGTTCTAAATCATTGAAGGTAAGGGTCAGGGTATTTTTTGCAAAATCCCATGGAACACCAGGACTGTCCGGAATGCCTAGGGTAGTGGCCCCTGATCCTGCTTTAACCAGAAGACTGTCAACATGACCGTGATAGCACCCTTCAAACTTGATTATTTTATCCCTGTTGGTGTATCCTCTGGCCAGTCTAATGGCACTCATGGTAGCTTCGGTACCAGAACTCACCATCCGAACCAATTCGATAGATGGTACGGCATCTACTATCATTCTTGCTAGTTCTACCTCCAGACCGGTAGGTGCACCAAAGCTGGTGCCGTTCTCCATAGCCTTTTTTAAAGCAGAGATAACATTAGGATGGGCGTGCCCTACAATCATTGGCCCCCAGGATCCTACATAGTCTATATACTCGTTGCCATCCGCATCGTAGATCTTAGACCCTTTAGCCTTCTCTATAAAGAGGGGGCTGCCGTCTACAGCCTTGTATGCCCTGACAGGGCTATTTACCCCGCCTGGTATGTATCTCTGGGCTTCTTTAAAAAGATATTCAGAGGTTTTTGTATTCACAGTATCTCCTTTAACAAACTATCCTAGAGAACAAGGTTACAAAACGGGGACTTTCCCCCTTCCATATCAGCTATACTCTTTTTTCTCAGCATTTTCCAGAACCTCTCTGATAAAAGGAAGGAGATAAATATTCTGTGTGTCGAAAGTGGAGAGTGCTCGGGACAGGATTTTTATTCGGCTTTCCATTGGTTCAGAACGGTCTATAAATATCTTATAGGTTTCTTGGACTTTACATATACCTCCTCTGACGGAAACCTCTTCATCTCCCAGTTTTTCATAGACGATTTCAATACCAAGCCTTTCAGCAAGATCCTCAAGAGATTCCAACACCTTTCTAGATTGCATGTTCATTAATTTATCAAAAATATTCCATGCTCGTTTTCTTGAACTCCTCAGTGCTAAATAGAAGTTCGTAATCTTTGACCCCTGTTTTCTCTGATAACCCCTTCACTATTTTTAGACACCCTTCTCTTGTTTTTGCATGAATCATGGTAAAAAGGTTGCCATTCCATTCTGGTATAGTGTGTCTTTCATAACAGTGGGTTACCTCCTTAAAGGATGCCATTATCTTTCCTACTCTTTCCACATCCTTATCCGGAACTGCCCAGACTGCCATGGCATTAGCATTAATGCCTACTTTTCTGTGCCTGAGGGTGGCACCAAAGCGTCTTATATAGCCTTTATCTATTAACTCCTGGACCTTTTTTAGCAGATTTTCTTCTGGTATGCCGAGCTTCTCAGCAATGTCCAGGTAAGGGCGTGGGGTTATGGGTAAGTCCTTTTGAATCTCCCTAATTATCTTTTTATCCAGGTCGGTCAAGGACATAAATAGTCCACCTTGTCGGCTATTTTTTTCCCATCTGTTCCTGATACTGGTGAACCTGATACATGAACGCTTCTAGTCTTGTCTGGGTACTGGTATTTTCTTGCCCATCATATGCCATAGTAAGGACAGGGATATAGTTATGGTTATCTCGATATCGCTTGAGTATAGCGCTAACGATGGTGCCGGGCATACAGGTAAAGGGCATTACATTTACAATACCACTTACCCCCTTTTTATAAAAGTCCACTGCCTTTCCTATACTTAAGACTGCTTCCCCCTCAAAAGAGGAATCAATATAGGGTCCTGCCCATTTTAATATTTGCTTTGTGCTCGGTTCTCTGAGGTTCTTTATCGAGCCGTCAAAAGCCGCTTCTAATCTGTGTTCGACGCGTTTTTGAAAGAGTTCTGTCAGGCAGGTGCTAAGGAAACCCCTATAATTCTTATTACCAAGGCTCCTCCTCTTTGATGTGAAATTAGTATAGAATACCCATTCGGAGATGGGGGGAAGCCATACCTCTCCACCAAGACTTTCAATCTTTAAGGCGATATTTTCATTACTGAAATTGTTTGAACGGATATAAATCTCTCCCACTATCCCAATTACAGGTCTTTTTTCTGGATTATTTAACTCTATCCAGTCAAACTCTGCCCGCGCTTCCTTCAGGGTTTCAAAGATGTCCCCTTCTTTTCTTATAACGTCAGAGATTTTTTGTATGAAATGACGATAGACACCTTCTGTTTCCCCCGGATTTTTCTCGTATGGTCTTGTAACCCTGAGCCTTTTCTCGAGAATATCAACAGCTATTATGCCCTGCCATGCCAGCCCAATAAGCTTCTTCCCGATAGTTTGCAATTCCTGATAAATGGTTTCATCTTGATTGAGGGCATATATGGGCACATCTTCATATCCCAGCTCATCAAGGATCAAGCGGTGAAAACGATGATACTGTCCAAAACGGCACGGCCCGTTAGCAGATGGCATAAAGAAAGCAGAGCTTTGACGATTAAAATCAGGGTCTTTTAATAGCCTTACCATGTTGCCTGTAGTCAGTATACAGGGATAACATTCTTTGCCAGAGGTTAATTTTCTTCCCAACTCCAGGGTTTCTTCATCGGATTCCGGTATTACTACCGAAGGTACGCCACATGCTTCAAAGGCGGCAGAGAGGACAAGGGCATGATCAGACATATAGGGAATGTAAATATTTCTTTTCTTGTTTTGTTTCCTTTGGGTATGGGTGGTCTTTTCCCTTTTTTCAACTTTTGTTTTCCCGGTAACGTTCTTCAGAGTATCAAGGAATGCCTCTAAACGGGTAATAGCTCCAACATCTGCACTGTGTTCGTCTACCTCTATCTGAAGGTATGGTTTTCCTTTTAATTTATCCCTGAAGAAATGTAATATAAAGGAGTCTGGCCCGCAGGCAAAATTGGTGATATACAGGGCGTATAGATTTGGATTATTCCTTATTATATGGGCAGCGGTCAAAAACCTCTGTCCATACTTCCAGTACATATGTCCCGCTGCCTTTGCCAGGTCACTATCTTCTAAGGGCAGGAAATCAAGGGGGATTGCAAGAACGCCCAAATCTCTCAGTTTCTTGGGTAAGTCCATGTTGATGCCGGAATCACATCCGTTGTATGGCCGACTTACAATGACTATTGCCTTCTGTTCTTCTTTGAGATTGGCCAGAATCTCAGTTCCTCTGGCCTGCAGGGCAGAATAGAAATTGTTCTGAACATCTAATGCCTTGGAGATAGCCATCTTGACCTTCTTAGATGGTATCTTTAGCTCCTTTGCCATCTTTACCAAAGGTTTCTCTAATCCACTCCTCCCTATTCCAAGGTTTATTATGGGTTGGAGAACCTGTACATCGTGTTTTTCAAAGTTGATAGCGGATTTCACAGTATAGGGAAATGCCTGGACATAAGGACAGTTGTAACTTTGTTCAATATCTGGATGTATTCGTTTCATATTAATAATGCTTGGCAGGAATATCCTCTTTATGCCCTTTTCTATTAGCTCCAGTATATGTCCATGGGAGACCTTGATTGGAAAACATGTTTCGGCTACAACGCTTTCAACCCCTTGATGGATGATTTTTTTATTGCTTTTTTCAGTAAATACTACCCCGAATCCCAGCTCATTAAAGAAGGTCTTCCATAGAGGAAGCAGCTCATGGAAGAATAGTATCCTGGGTATGCCTATAACTGGAGAAGTATCATCCAATCCATCATTCTTTTTGTGGATATTTAGGAGCAGATCTTCTCTCTCGGCAAAGAGATCTGGCAAGTCAAATTTCTCTTTCTTTTCTTTATTCACTTCATATTTTTCACACCTGCTCCCGTAAAAAAGGGGGCTCTCTCCTTTGACGGAGAGCTTTCTTATCTCACACATGTTCGGGCACCCCTTACATTCGAAGGAAGAGAGGTCATAACTTTTATCACTTAGATCAAAACCCTTGAATTTACTTTCCTTATTCTTATTCTCTTCCATAGCCAGAATGGCAACACCTATGGCTCCTGTAACCTCGTTGTTCAAAGGGACCTTAATGGATTTGCCAAGAATATTTTCAAAGGCGGCCACTATCCCCCGGTTAAATGCCGTTGCTCCCTGGAAGAAGATTTTTTCTCCTACCTTTCTATCTCCTACTACCTTATTCAGATAATTTATAGCTATTGAATAGCTTAACCCTGCAACTAAATTTTCCTTACTGGCACCTCTCTGTTGGTGGTGAACAAGATCGGACTCCATAAATACAGTACACCTCTCACCAAGGGAAACAGGAGATGGAGCACTTAAAGCCATGTTTCCAAACTCCTCCCTGATGGAGATTCCCAATTTTTCTGCCTGTTCCTCCAAAAAGGATCCGGTGCCCGCTGCGCAGACTTTATTCATTTCAAAATCAACTATGGTACTGTTTTCTATGCTAATATACTTTGAATCCTGGCCACCAATTTCGAATATTGTATCAACATCTGGATCAATATTAATAGATGCTGTAGCTTGGGCGGTTATCTCATTCCTTACGATATCAGCCCCAACGAAATCCCCTGTCAAATACCTTCCTGAACCTGTAGTTCCCACACCTCGTATAGTTACACAATCACCTATTTCTTCTCCAACTTCCATTAGTCCCTGTCTTATTGCCTCTATAGGTCTACCAGCGGTCATCAGGTATCTCTTGGACAGAAGATTCTTGTTTCTATCTATAATCACCACGTTTGTGCTAATTGATCCTACGTCTATACCCAGAAAAGCATCTACCTTATCCTCTTTTTTCGAGGCGCAAGGTTTGGTTGTAATCTCTGCCATTCCCTTTTTACTTTCCTCTGAAAGGGTAAGAGGACGTAATCCAATACTTTTTTCCTGATGGGTTTCCAGGTAATTCTGAAGCCTTTCTAAACCCAGAAATGGGATTTGTTTAGCCGGGCCTTCCATAGTAGCAATCACAGAGCCGATGGCACCCATTGATGCAAAATGCCTTGGAATGATAAACTCCGCTTTCTCTAATTCCAAGACATCAAAGAATGCCTTTCTCATGCCTACATTGGCTGCCACTCCCCCCTGAAATGAGACAGGGCGGGTAAAGTTTTTGCCTTTTCCAATATTGCTTTTGAAGTTCCTTGCCATAGCATAACACAGACCCGCAACGATATCGAAGTCTGGAGCAGCTCCCTGCTGTAAGTGAATCATGTCGGTTTTAGCGAATACACTACACCTTCCGGCAATCCTGGGAGGATTCTCTGATTTTAGCGCCAATTTGCTAAACTCTTCAATGCTTAAACCTAACCTATGGGCTTGTTGGTCCAGAAAGGATCCGGTACCAGCGGCGCATATTGTATTCATGGCGAAATCTGCGATCCTTGTCCCCTTCCGGTGCTTATCATAGTCAAGTAAGATGAGTTTAGAATCTTCTCCTCCAATCTCAACAATTGTTTTTACTCGGGGATAAAGGTACTCTACAGATTTACTCTGGGCGATAATCTCATTGACAAAGTTTGCCCCTATGAGTTCTGCTACCAGCTTACCTGCTGTGCCTGTGAGGGAAGCAGCCACTATTTGATCCTTTTCGATGCAGGAAAGAACTTTTGTAAGAACCTTTCCCACTGTTTTTAAAGGTTGCCCCATCGTTCTGGTGTAGTGCTCCTCCAGAATATCCCTGTTTTTATTCATTACTACGGTATTGACACTCACTGAACCTATATCAATACCTAAATAGATATGATTCGATTTAGCCATACCCCAGTCCCTCATTATAAATTAGTAAACGCTAAATCCAAATTAGTTATTGTAAGAATCCAATTCACATTTTAGATCCCTGGTCATAAGTTCAGTCACAACATCCTTGGCAGGCTTATCTTCGTAAAGCAAACGATAGATTTGCTCTGTGATAGGCATCTCTACGCCCAGCTTTCTGGCAATGTGATAGACAGCCTTGGTAGTCTTTACACCTTCAGCCACCATCTTCATCTCATTCAATATTTCCTTCAGTTTGACACCTCTTCCCAACCTGAGCCCCACTGACCTATTCCTGCTTAGATCACTGGTACAGGTCAGGACAAGGTCTCCTAAACCGGTAAGTCCTGAAAAGGTAGAGGGATTTGCCCCCATTTTAACACCCAAGCGGGTAATCTCCGCTAACCCACGGGTAATTAAGGCAGCTCGAGTGTTATATCCAAACCCCAGTCCATCAGATACTCCAGCAGCAATGGCAATAACATTTTTTACTGCCCCGCCCAATTCTACTCCAATAACATCAGAATTTGTGTAAACCCTGAAGTAAGATGTTGCAAAGACTCTCTGCACAATTCCAGCTGCTTCCATGTTTTCTGAGGCAACCGCTACAGCTGTCGGGGTTTTTTGAATGACCTCCTTAGCAAAGCTGGGCCCAGACAGATAGACCATAGCTTTATGTAGCTTGACAGGTAGGACCTCTTTAAGCACATGGGACATGGTCATCAAAGAATCATTCTCAATTCCCTTAGATGCACTAACTATGATTGATTTATCAGAGAGGTATGGAAGGGTTTGAGAAATAACACCTCGCACTACATGGGAGGGGGTAACCGATACAAGTATGTCTTTATTCAGACAGACCTCAGAAAAAGAGGTAGTGGGTTTAATATTCTTGGACAATCTGAACTTTGGGAGGTAAACTGGGTTCTCTCTTTCTCTTCTCAATATCTCACAAAGATCTGGTTCAAAAACCCATAGGGTAACTCTGTATCCTTTTTCTGCAACAAGGTTTGCAAGGGCAGTTCCCCAGCTCCCAGCCCCTATTACTCCAATCTCTTTTTTCATTGTTTCCTTTTTTTATTCTGTTTATCCTTGCTCATTATCAGCTAATCTGGCTACGCCAACAACTTTTTCTTCCTTGTCTACATCAATCAACGTTACCCCCTGAGTGTTTCTTCCTATAATCGAAATGTCTTTAGCACTAATTCTGATAATCTTTCCTCCATTAGTAATAAGCATTAAATCGTCCTGGTCGGTTACCTGTTTTATACCAACGACAGGTCCATTCCTTAGGGTAGCTTTTATTGTAATTACACCTGAACCACCTCTCCTTTGAGCTTTGTACTCTGAACCCTTTGTCCTTTTTCCAAAACCATTTTCAGTGACGGCAAGAATGGTAGTATCATTGTTTATGATTTCCATGCCAACGAGCACATCATCCTTGTTCAGTTTGATGCCCTTGACGCCTCTGACTACCCTTCCCATGCTCCTGACCTGAGACTCTTTAAATCTTATAGATTTTCCTGATTTAGTACAGAGGAAGATATCCTGTGTTCCATCGGTCAGCCTTACAGAGATTAGCCGATCTCCTTCATCAATATTTATAGCGATTATCCCGTTGGCACGGGGGTGGCTATAAGCAACGAGAGGGGTCTTCTTTATAATCCCATTCCTTGTTACCATGGTAACAAATTTGTTGTCTTTAAATTCTCGTACAGGCAGGATTGCAGAGATATTTTCATCAGAACTCAGGTTCAGCAGATTTACAATAGCCTTACCACGGGATACCCTCCCCGCCTGGGGAATCTCATAGACCTTTAGCCAAAAGACCTTACCTTTATCTGTAAAAAAAAGCATAAATTCTCTGGTCGAAGCAACGAACAGATGTTCAACAAAATCTGTATCGTTAGTGGTTATCCCTATCTTACCTTTTCCACCACGCCTTTGACTTCGATAAAGAGATATGGAGTTTCTCTTTATATAGCCAGTATGGGTAATGGTTACCACCATGTCTTCCTCAACGATCATGTCTTCCAGACTAATTTCGGTATCCTCTTCTATAATCTCTGTTTGCCTCTCATCACCATACATCTGCTTTAATACCGTTAGCTCTTCTATAATGATATCCAAAACCAGTCTTTCATTTGCCAGGATCTGTCTGTATTTTTCTATTAGCTTCAGAACCTCCATATAGTCTTCTATGATTTTTTCCTGTTCCAGTGCAGTGAGTCTTTGTAACCTCATATCCAGGATTGCCTGAGCCTGAATATCAGACAAAGAAAATCTATCCATAAGGCATTCCTTGGCGACCTTTGGGTTAGCGGAGGACTTGATAAGGGCTATGACTTTGTCCAGGTTTTCCAGTGCAACCCTTAACCCCTCAAGGATATGGGCCTTGTTCTCTGCTTTCTTTAATTCAAAAGAAGTCCTTCTTATGACGATCTCTTTCCGATGGTTTAAAAAATGGTATAAGACCTCTTTTAAATTTAAAAGCCTTGGTTGTCCTCCAACTATGGCCAGGATTATTATGCCAAAGCTAATCTGCATTTGGGTGTATTGATAGAGTTGATTAAGGATAACCTTCGAAATTTCATCCCTCTTTAATTCAATAACTATCCGTATTCCCTCCCTATCTGATTCATCTCTAAGTTCGGAGATTCCTTCTATCTTCTTTTTTCTTGACAGCTCAGCTATGCTTTCAATCAGCCTTGCTTTATTAACCTGGTAAGGAAGCTCTGAAATTACGATACTTTCCTTACCGCTGTCCTTATTTCTTTCAATAATTGCCCTGGCCCTTATATGTATTATTCCCTTTCCGGTTTTATAGGCTTCTTTTATGCCATTTTTGCCACAAATGAATCCGGCGGTAGGGAAATCAGGTCCTGAAACCAGCCTCATTAAGTCATAGATGCTAATATCCGGGTCCTCTATCATGGCAATAATTCCATCTATCACTTCTACCAGGTTGTGAGGCGGTATATTTGTGGCCATTCCAACAGCAATTCCAGAAGAACCATTAATCAACAAATCTGGCAGTTTTGCTGGAAGGACTGTGGGCTCCGTAAGGGAATTGTCATAATTTGGGACAAAATCAACGGTCTCTTTCTCAATATCCGCCAGAAGTTCTGATGCCAGTCGGGTCATCCTTATCTCTGTATATCTCATGGCTGCTGGCGGATCTCCATCTACGGAACCAAAATTCCCCTGCCCATCAATCAAAGGATATCGCATTGAAAAATCCTGGGCCATACGGACTATAGTATCATACACAGCTGCATCACCATGGGGATGATACTTTCCAATAACATCACCGACAATCCTGGCGGATTTCTTATACGGCTTATTCCAATCATTACCCATCTCATTCATAGCATAGAGAATTCTTCGATGTACGGGTTTTAATCCGTCTCTCACGTCGGGCAGTGCCCTGCCTACAATGACGCTCATTGCATAATCCATATAGGATTTTTTCATTTCATCTTCGATGTTTACAGGTATCTTCTGCTGTTGTAAATGCATATGCTCCTCAAGGGTTTTTATGATAAGCGCTCAGCCGTCAGCTTTCAGCGAGATAGGGGGGATATTATATATAAAATTAAAACTTATATATCCAAATTCCTGACATCCAGGGCATGTTTATAGATGAATTCCCTCCTGGGTTCAACCTGGTCTCCCATCAAAATAGTAAATATGTCATCTGCCACAATAGCATCTTCCGTCTTCACCTGCAGTAAAGTTCTTGTTTCAGGGTTCATTGTGGTTTCCCATAGCTGATCCGGGTTCATCTCACCCAAACCCTTATATCTCTGTATCTCATAGCCCCTTTTTGCAACTGAGAGTATATATCGGAGTACTTCTTCCAAGTTATTTGCCTCAAACCTGCTTCCATTGTCTTCAATGATTAGGGGTGGTTTGTTGGTAATTCCAAAGCTTTTGGACAACTTTCGAAGTTCTTCAAATTCCGGGGAATTCAAAAGGCTGAAGTCTATAATGGTTTCCTTAGGAGCCCCATTTTTCCAGGAGGTACAGTTGGCTTTAAAACAGTTATGTTCTATATCCTCCGATAATTCAAATTCAATCCGTGGAGCCTCTGACTGTAATACGCTGATTTGAGCCTTAATGTCTTCTATTATACTTGCCAGTCTCTTCTGGTCGTTCAGGGTTTCTTTCGTAAAAGTATGATCCTGAACCAAGACATTAATAATACTTCCATCTTTTCTTTTTTTCTCAACCTTTTCTAGAATCTTTTTATATCTAATTACCTTTTTCATTAAACCTGTCAATCGACTGCCTGAGATGGATCCTGGTGTTTCATTTGTGACCAGTCTTACATTCTCCACGCCAGACTCCAACAGGTAGTTCTCCATGGAGACCTCGTCCTTTATGTACCTGTGCTGCTTCCCTTTTTTGACCTTGAATAAAGGGGGTTGGGCTATATAGAGGTACCCCTTTTCTATAAGATCGGGCATTTGGCGGTAAAAAAAGGTCAAGAGCAATGTTCGGATATGAGATCCGTCTACATCGGCATCCGTCATGATGATGATGTTATGGTAACGAAGTTTGTCCAGGTTAAAATCCTCTTTACCTACGCCTGTCCCCAGGGCGGTAATAAGAGTTTTTATCTCTTGACTTTCCAACATCTTGTCGAACCTGGCTTTTTCCACGTTCAGTATCTTTCCCCGCAGGGGTAAAATTGCCTGGTTTCTTCTGTCCCTTCCTTGCTTTGCAGATCCTCCTGCAGATTCGCCCTCAACTAAATACAACTCACTTCTGCCAGGGTCCTTTTCCTGACAATCAGCCAATTTGCCTGGTAATGAACTGACCTCAAGGGCACTTTTTCTCCTGACCAGCTCTTTGGCTTTTTTGGCTGCCTCTCGAGCCCTGGCTGCATCAATGGCCTTTGACACGATTTTTCTGGCAACAGCAGGATTTTCTTCGAAATAGGTCCCTAACTTCTCGTTGAGAAAGCCCTCTACCACTCCTTTAATCTCACTGTTACCCAGTTTTGTTTTGGTTTGGCCTTCAAACTGGGGAGACGGGAGTTTGATACTAATAACTGCGGTTAACCCCTCCCTGATATCCTCACCGCTAAGGCTCTCCTTGAGGTCCTTCATTAACTGGTTATTGATGGCGTAAGAATTAACTGTACGGGTAATGGCCGATTTAAATCCACTGAGATGGGTCCCCCCTTCATAAGTGTTAATTGTGTTTGCAAAGGAAAATATGTTTTCAGTATAGCCCTGATTGTACTGAAGGGCAATCTCTATGGAGATGTCCTCTTTCTCCCCTTCAAAATATATGGGCTTAGGGTGTATTACAGTCTTATTCTTACTCAGGTGTTCAACAAAGGATACAACGCCTCCCTTGTAATGAAACTCGTGTTTCTTCTCTGACCGTTCATCCTCAATGGTGATAAGGATACCTTTGTTCAGAAAGGAGAGTTCACGAAATCTTTGGGACAGGGTATCAAAATTGAAATCAATGTCTTCAAATATCTGATCATCCGGTTTGAAGGTAATCTTGGTTCCCCTTCGTTTGGTTTTTCCTATGACTTCTAGATTTGTCTGGGGGTTACCCCTTTCATAAAGCTGATGATAAACTTTACCGTCACGTCTGATTTCCAGCTCTAAATGCTCCGAGAGGGCATTTACCACAGAAATCCCGACTCCGTGTAACCCCCCGGACACTTTATAACTTTCGTGGTCAAATTTGCCCCCTGAGTGTAGTGTGGTCATTACGACCTCTGCCGCCGGTTTCCCTTCCGTCTTATGCAAGTCCACAGGGATACCTCTGCCGTTATCTTCAACAGTAAAGCTGTTATCTATGTGTATAATAGTATCTATTCTGTTGCAATGCCCAGCCAATGCTTCGTCAATGCTATTATCAATCACTTCATAGACCAAATGATGGAGTCCTCTGATACCTGTTGACCCGATATACATTGCGGGCCTCTTTTTGACTGCTTCAAGCCCCTGCAAGACTTTAATTTTATCAGCGTTATAAGCACTGCTCATTTTTGCTCCAATCGAAATTTTTCCTGTCTGCCCACAGGCAGGCATTTTTCAGGACGAACTATTTTTTAACATTTTCTAGTTTACAACATAATGTAGTAAAAGTAAATTAAAATACTACATATGGTATAAAAACCTTGAATTAAACTCCGGAAAGCCCTGAGCGGATTGTTGCTCATGGCTTGTGTCAAGGAACCTACACTGAAGTTAGAGTTTGGTAATTATGGGGTTACCGTCCCTTTAATGTTTCTATAATCCTGTCCAGGTCATCCAGGGAATAAAACTCGATTTCTATCTTTCCCCTTCCCCCTTTTCTGGCAACTATCTTTACCTGCGTCCCAAATCGCTTTATAAGCTCATTTTTAATGGAGTCTAAATGGATATCCTTGTCTCTTTTTAGTGGTTTATTTTTTTTCTCCTTTTTCAATTCCCTGACCATGCTCTCTGTCTGCCTGACGGAAAGCCCCCTCTTTAAAACTTGTCTGTAAGCCTCTCTCTGCTTAGCCGGGGTTCCCAGGCTCAGGAATGCCCTTGCATGTCCCATTGTGACAACATCTCTTGACAGACCATCCCTTATCTCCGGGGGAAGTTTTAATAAACGAAGGTAGTTGGTAATTGTAGACCTATTCTTCCCAACCCTTTTTGCAATCTCTTCTTGAGACAGGGTAAATTCCTCTGTGAGTCGTTTGTATGCTTCCGCCTCTTCCAGGGCATTCAGGTCTTCCCTTTGGATATTCTCAATCAAAGAAAGTTCCAGGACTTCAGTATCGGAAGCCTTCTTTACAATTACAGGAACTTCTGTGATACCAGCGATTTTGGCAGCCCGCCATCTTCTTTCTCCCGCAATCAACTCATAACCATCTCCAATATCTCTGACGATTAAGGGCTGAATAATTCCCTTCTCTTTTATCGAGACAACGAGGTCTTCTATCCTGTCTTCATCAAATCCTTTTCTTGGCTGAAATTTATTGGGTTGAATGTCTTCCACATTGCAGTAAACATAGTTGTTTTTGTCATCATACTGGTTAATGTCCGGGATCAATGCCCCCAATCCCTTCCCTAGTACCTTTCTCTTTGTCACTACTTCGTCCTTCCGTTATTCATAATTTGATGAACTCGTAAAAAGTCAAAATTGGGATGGCAAAGTAAAAAGCTCCAGATGCAAGGTGTGCAAATCCTGAGAAGTAGGGGCACGGTCACCGTGCCCCTACTTAGGGGTACGCCGCAATAACGAAGGATGCAGCACAACGCAGCAGATGGACTTTTTACAAAGCCATCATAATTTCTTCTGCCAATTGTAAATAGCTCCTTGCCCCCTTACAGTTTATATCATAGATTAAAATTGGTTTACCAAAACTTGGGCATTCAGCCAACTTTACATTTCTTGGTATAATGACATTAAAGACCTTATTCTTGAAGTGTGTTCTTACTTCTTCGGCAACCTGTTGAGAGAGATTATTCCGGTTATCAAACATAGTCAATAGGAATCCTTCGATTTCCAGCCTGGGATTTAAACGTTTTTTAACCAGCTGCACCGTCCTCAAAAGCCTGCTTAAGCCTTCCAGGGCATAGTATTCACACTGAACAGGCATTAGTATCGAGTCAGCCGCCGCAAGAGAATTGAGAGTCAGCAAACCCAGGGACGGAGGGCAGTCAATGAGAATATAATCGTACCTATTTTCTATTTTTTGAATGATCTTACAGAGTCTTAACTCCCTTGAAGGGAGGTTGACCAGTTCGATCTCAGCTCCTGTAAGATCAATATTTGAGGGTAATACATCGAGGAAAGTCAATTCTGTCTTTTTTATGACATCCTCAACATCCTTATCTTCCATAAGGGCATGATAGATATTCTCTTTAATCTCATCTTTGTTAAGACCGACCCCGCTAGAAGCGTTTCCTTGAGGGTCTATATCGACCAAAAGAGTCTGCTTTTCAGCCACAGCAAGAGAAGCAGCCAGGTTAACGGCTGTAGTGGTTTTGCCGACTCCACCTTTTTGATTGGCTATACAGATAATTTTTCTCATTTAGATGATATTTCTTATTTATTTAAGGGGAAAAGAAGGATTTTATTGAATAATAACACAGAATGTATCCTTTGAAAAGGGGAAATCGGATGTTTCACGTGGAACTTTTTGCTTTTTAGAGATCACCTGAATGCCTTTTCTAAAGTGGCTGAAACGCTATAAAAATGTAGGGAAATTATATACTGGAAGATTATATTCTTAGCAGACAGGTGAGTCTTCAATAGAGTATTTAGTCCACCCTGAAAAATGAAAAATTTCTTTTGGAGCAAACATGAGCAGGATTTTTGGGGTACCCATCTTGATAAAGCGGAAGATAAGCATTTTCAGGTGTTTGATCCGCTAAAGGCGGAGAGTTCCTGAAAATGCCTGGAGCAAGTCATAGATGGGTCAAAAAACCTGCACCAGAGAGCGGAAAAGGGAATTTTTCAGGATGAACTATTTAGTAAGTACGATAAGCTTTCTCTTTTCATTTAAGTACGGCAAGTTAAATTCAACTATGTTAACAAGCTTTAGCCTCAGACATGTCAACACCTCTTCATTTACAGCCAGTTCTCTTTTTGCCCCCCTTCCACGCATAGCTATCAGGAGCCCGTCTCTCTTTAAATAGGGTTCTCCTATAGCTAAAAATTTCCCTAAACCTGAAAATGCCCTTGAAATAACCACGTCAAAAGGTGAATCCGTTTTTCTGTAGGAGCTTTTATCTTCGGCCCTTCCATGCACTGCTTTAATATTATTCAGTTGTAGTAGTCTTATTATTTGTTTTTGGAAGTTTACCTTCTTCAGGGTAGAATCGAGCAAAGTAACAGATAAAGACGGATTTGCAATCTTCAAAGGTATACCTGGGAACCCCCCTCCTGAACCAATGTCCAGCAAGGAGGAGTTTTGGGGTATATAGTTCAACGGGGAAAGAGAGTCAATGAAATGTTTGACCACAATTTCTATGTCATCGTGTATGGCGGTAATATTTATTTTAGAACTCCACCTCTTTAGCTCCATCAGGTAAGTTTTAAATAGTTCAATCTCCCTGGGGGTCAAAGAGACATTTATTGCATTTGCCCCTTTATAAAGGATTCCCTCTATAGATTCTTTCACTTGAAAATGTACCTATTCCTGTCATTGCGAATCCGCCAGAGGCGGATTAAGCAATCCCATTCTTAACAACAGCACACTTAAGTGTGCTGTTGTAGGGGCTGTTCGCCTATGGCGATCTCCTCGCAAAGACATTTTACTTATTCTTTGTGTCTCTTTGAGGCATGTAAGTTTCATTTTAGCGATTTTGTCCTCTTGGTGGGATTTGTTTTTCAAGAAAGATGGGGATGAGCTTTCTCTGGGTATATGAATCTTTATATCGGGCTACCGCAATCTTCTTGTGTAAAAGCTAAACGCCTGCCTGTCAGACCCGGGGTTTCACTCCCTCAATAGTTGCCGAAAGCACATAGTCCTCGATCTTGCTTCCAGGCATCCAGTTACGGATAAATGTCCTGCTTTCCTCTTTTGGTTTGATCTGAATGTTCTCGAAACCGGTTCGTTGCAACATAGATTGGAGTTCTTCGACAGAAGATGCACCCGCTATACATCCGGTGTGGAATGCCATATCTTTTTTAATGTCCTCTGGCAGTTCAGCGGTTGCAACAACATCGGAAATCGCCAATCGTCCACCCGGTTTCAATACTCGGAAAGCCTCGCTGAAAACCCTTTCTTTCTCGGGAGAAAGGTTGATTACGCAATTCGAAATGATGACATCAATAATTCCATCGGCAACCGGAAGGTTTTCCAGCTCTCCCAGCCGAAAATCGACGTTCCAGAGGCTGGCTTTCTCCGCGTTCCGGCGGGATTTGGTGATCATCTCCGGCGTCATGTCAACACCGATGACAAGTCCCTTATCCCCAACGGCCCGCACCGCCAGGAAACAGTCGAATCCTCCGCCGCTACCCAGGTCGAGCACCGTTTCGCCGGGTTGCAAGGAGGCGATGGCCTGCGGATTGCCACACCCAAGTCCCAAGTTTGCTCCTTCCGGCACAGCGGTCACATCCTCGCAAGAGTAACCCAAGCCAAGCGAAATATCCGCTGACGTCACATCATTGGGTGTTACACAACAGGATGAGGTAGAGCAGCCGCAACCAGCCCGCCCTGATGCAGCAACCTTTCCGTAATTCTCCCGAACCGCACTGCGAATCTCGTCATTCTTTTGCTTGTCCATTTAAACCTCCTCTATGGGGTTAATGAGCAACGCTCACCCTATAGACGGAAAAAGATCAAAAAAGACGCAAACGATCTGTATCCGATGGTCAACAGGTATCACAAGCCTTACCTTTTCGTTTATAATCACAGAGCCGTCCACTATGATCGAACTCAAAACGACAGCACTCTGCCAGCATGTTTTTCAAAAGGGTACGCCCCCGTTGTATTCGGGATTTGGCTCCGGAAAGGGAAATGCCCTGCAATTTGGCAACTTCCTTCTGCGTCAATCCTCTTAATTCGGAGAGAATGACCGCCTCCCGATAGTTCTCGGGCAGCAATTGTATCATGGGTTGCAGGCATTCCGACAACTCTTGTGTGACCTTTTCGCTGGGATCGGTTTCGGGTTGCGGGAGCCACTCAGGAATATCTACGGTGGGCTTCTGCGACCTGAAATAGTCGATGATAGCGTTTCTTGCAATTTGGTAGAGCCAGCTTTGCAGCTTTGTCTCATCCTTCAGGGAATCCAATCCGGCATGCATTTTCAGAAATACGTTCTGAAGAGTGTCATCGGTCGCCGCGTCATCTATAATTCTGCTCTTAATAAACGCACGCAGCCTTGAATGATATTCTTGCCAGACTTTTTCTGATGTGTTCATTAATGGGTCTCATGCGCCCTAATGCGGCGACTACAATACATGTAAGTTAGAACATTATAGGGTCTATACGCATTAAGACTTCATGTAGTAGTTCTTCTGGACATTTGCTAATGTAGGCCGCATTTCTAGCTCCGTAATCAAGCGAACGCAACTGATCTGCCATGATCATCCCTGTAACTTTTTTACCTTTGGGTATGGCTACATAAAATGGATTTTTACGTTTTGTGTTGCTGATGGGACAAACAAAAACGAACCCCATTTTTTCATTAAAAGCGCTATGACTTACGACTAAAGCTGGTCTGCTTCCCTTTTGTTCATGTCCAGCTTGTGGATCAAAATTAAGGCGAATAAAATCTCCGCGTTTTGGGGTATAGTCTACCAAACTTCCTCTCCTTCAGGTTTACCCCATGAAACTTCTACACCGGGTTCTTGCACTTGGGCGAGCAACGCTTCTAATGTGTATTTCTTTTGGTGAGACAAAGGCTTTAAAATCAATTTTCCATCCTCTAATGAGCAACTGACCCGATCTTTTACACCCAGATGGAGTGATTCTAATACATGCTTTGGAAGTCGAATACCAAGCGAATTCCCCCATTTCCCAATTTGTAACTCCATATTATCTTGCATATTTATGCCTCCTTACACGTATAATATACATTGTATATCCGTAATGGGAGAATGTCAATTTGAAAATTGGTTTACTGTAATAACGTTAGAGGCCGAATCTCCCTTGTTAATAATTAAGTATTGTGTCCCCAGAATTCCCCAGAATTTCAGCAAAGTAATTTATTAATTAGAAACAACGCCCCCAAGTATTGTTTAGCTGGCTTGTCAAAATCATTGTTTTGCCTTCTTTTGAGAAGTCGGCTTACTCTTAAGAGTATCAACTTCTTGTTGCAGTTTCTTGTTTTCGACCTTCAATCGTTCAATTTCAGTTCTCATTACAGTAATCTCTGCCTTCAACTGCTCGTTTTCCTTTTGTAATAATTGGCCTTCTAGCTTCAAAGCCTTGGCATTAGATTCCACTTGTGCCAATAACCCTGATGCCTTTTCGAGTTCAATAGAGGCTTTCGTCCAAATGAAAGACAACATTTCCCCGATGTCTATATAGCTCTGCTTTGTGTACCCAGTCACATTTACAGGGGAATCTGGGTACATTCTAATTACTGCTTCGAATAACTCTCGATTTTTATCAGCGTAAATACGGCTTTCGACTCTCCTGCTGGAAAATTTGATTCCCCAGACTGAAATTGCATTATCATAGTGCCGTACAGCTTTTGAAAGATATGCAGACAATGCAGTGTCTAGCTTTCCCTCCGGGCTTTCAAGAAAAACAATAACGGGAAACTTCGCCTCAGCAACTGCGGGTGAGTATTCCTTATAAGTTATGCCAGTTTGAACTTTTACCTGAAGCTTTTTCAGAGCAAGAATTGCCTCTTTCGCGGATTGGCCGAATGCATATGTCGGAAAGATCATTGCAATAAGAACGGTCGTCATGACTATGTTACGAGTAGCTTGCATCTGTTACCTCCTATTGTCGTTTTTGTGCCAGTTTCAGTAATTGAAGGTTTTGGGGAAAAGGTTATGGAGGTTATGGGGCCACAATACTCAATTCAACCATGTTTCTTTTTCGGCCCCGGCTTTTACGGTCGAAGCATCTACCCCCTTGCTATTAAAAATTGTGCTATTCTTGCTATTCCAAAAATTGTAAACTAATTTACAAATGGACGTTCCTACGTATTATTTTTTATTTATATTTTCCGATCAGGGTCCTTTTTTCTCTTGACAAGGGGAGGTCTTATAAGTGTTAGACTTGAAGAGCTGCAAATAACGCAGGTAAGTATTTTAACAATTCTCCTGCAATGATTCCTGCTGTTGTGCTTTCGAGAACACGCTGAATTGAACTTAGACTCTCCTTTATTATACTTGGCTTCGGGCGGATAGAATTTATTTGTGCTTCTATTGTTGATATATCGGCCTGAATCTCCGAACGATCATCTTGTGCAATTTGGATATTTGGTAACTTCTCTTTTAGTAACTCAATGAATTCCTGAAGACTTTTTTGTGTTTCATGAGAAAAACTTACAGATTGAGTGCTTTGATAAGAACCTTGTTGAATTTGTGAACCTTCCATATGGTGAACATTAATAATGTTAATTACAGGTGGAAAATAATTGGTAGATTGTTCCGGCTCAGTTAAAGCTTCTTCTACCTCCATAACCCCTCTATGTGTAATTGAGATGGCACCGCCCTGTGCTACCCATTTAATAAGACCCTCCCCCTCTAGATATTGTGAAATTGTTTCACATTCACTTTCTGAAAAATTACGCACCTCACAAATATCTTTCCATTCATCGAAAACTTTGTGACGATCTCCACCACTAATCTCATATAACCGATTCATAAATAGAAATCTTTTCTTCTTTAGTTTTTCAAGTGTATTCATAGCTGTTGAAATCCTATATTGGTCTTCAATAGATTTTTATAAATCTAACCAATGATCGACAAGCAGATTAGCCTTGATATAAAGGAAACCTTTGGGGACGTTGTTTCTATTCATGATATTTATAGCCATAACGTTGTTCAACCCTCTCGATTGCCTTTGTAATACCCGCGATGTATTCACGCCCACCTGCCCGTAGCTTGTCGCAGCATGATACGGTTCTATATAAAAACCGACTGCCTGCCAAGTAATTTATTAATTAGAAACAACGTCCCTAAGTATGACCGCTCATCCTTTCAAAATTTCCAGTTCTTCTTTTAGTCGTTCAATTTCAGCCTCTATTTCATTTACTCTTTTTTCTTTTGCTATTTCTTCAGGCGATGGTGAAGGTTTTATTGGGAATTGTGAACATATTCTGGCCAAAATTGGGATTGCCTCGTTCTGTGGTAAATCAAAGAATTCTTTACTAGAACTATGGCGATATTTCGCTAAGTTGTGATGAATTATCATTTCCACCTGTTTACAATCCGAGACCTCTGCTTCAAAAACAACACGGAACGGAGTTGGGACACCAGTGTTAGATGAAAGTTCTTTTAGTCTTTCTTCAAGGGTACGTGTCGTCATGCCAATTTTGAGAAAGTTTTGTGGTAAAGATGGATTGGTCAACGCATAAATCCAACCTTGCAATGAATTCTTTTCTTCGGTTTCTTTTCTTTCCCAAATCTTTCCCCCTTCAACTGATAAATAAAACCTGTCATTTTCAGTCATAGGTAAAAGAAACGCAAGCGCACCTTTCAATGGAACTTTCGGAATTAATTCTCCACAGCGATAGCCAGAACTCCCATTAAGAAGATTTAATCCTGATGACATGGCATAGTTGGAGTGAGATTCATTCGTCAAATGGTCATCAGTTATAGGCTTATATTCTGAACCGTCCTTATCAATTAATATTACAGAGTCGTAAATTGGAAATGAGGATATTGTTTTTTTCCACAAATTTACGACCTCAACCCGTAATATCCATAAGATGCCATTTTCTAAATTCAGACTGATTTTGTCTGAGCCATCTACTTCTGTTAAGTTAATTCTCTCAAACGACAATACTTTTATTTGATAATTAATTATTTCATTATCCTTAAATGTTACGGGCCAACATTCTGTTTGACAGTTATACCAAGATAAAGAATTAATCGCTTTTTTGAGAGGTACTTTCATATTTTCGTCCTTTTAATTGCAGACAATAATAATCTAAGTCCAAATGGGGTCAAGTCTTGAATTATCAGATTGCGCGACCTACAAGCGTTCATTTTTCACAACTGTCTTCACTGTAATGCAATGAATATTTGAATAAAACTCATAATTCAAGACCTGACCCCAGATCTTCCAGATCCTTGCTTTCCTATTGATGTATCGAATTTTTGCATAATACTTGAAATAATTTGAATCTATAGCAAGTATAATCGTCTAGTCCTTCCTGTTCCATTCATAACGTTGCACTGAATAACCGCTCTGTACCGAAAATATATTGAATCTATCTATGCTGAGATTAGTCTTCGAAGGGTTTCTAAATTTCTTTTTTAGTATTTGTAAGCTGAAACGCTCTCACCCCTTGACATAATAATCTATGTCAGTCGCGGTATACTCCGGGCTATCAAGACTTATTTGAATAACATGATCCTCAAAAAACCGGAGTGCTACCGTGTCGATCCTATAACATTCTTCAGTTTCACCTTGATCTTTGCAGCCAACAAGAGTTTCTGAGTTCAAAAATACGTACTCGTCAGAGACATCGGAACCGTATCGGAAACTCCATCCGTTGCCGGAACTAACAACTTCTTTAACTTCATCCCGTTTCATTCCCAAATGAATGCCCTTAAATCCAAGAGTTATAAATTTTTTGCCTGTGTTAATTGAGCTTTGTTGTTGCGTAATTTCAACCGCAACTCCCTTATTTTGCTCTTTTGCAATAGCGGAACTGAACAGGACGAACAAAAAAATAATGGCGATGAAGCAGCTCAGATTATAGAGTTTTATCATCTTCTCCTCGGTATGTTTATTTTCATTTCTGTACGTGTTGCAGTGTTTCGGGCATCATTAGTTGAACTATTTTCCAGTAACCCTCAGGCGTCTTCACCATTTTAAACTTCACTTTGGGATCATCCTTACGGGAAACAATCGCCATTTTGCCTTCAGTTTTTATCTCAAAATCTGAGATGCTCCCCTTTTTGATGTCTTTGACAGCAGTTTTATCATCAGATGGTGTAGTTATCGCAGTTTTCAATTGTCCTTTCATTGCTTCTTTCATCCGTGGCAACATCAACACCATAAGTCCTCTTGCAAAATTTTGTCCCATTGCTTCCCATCCATTTTTAGGCTTCTTGGCTTCCTCTTCTTTCATAAAATCTGTCATTAAATTATCGACAATGCTATCCACATCAAAATACTTAATTGCAGTATCGGCATCATGGTTTTCTACAGCATTTCTAAACTGGTAGAGAGAGTACTGTGGTGTCCCTTTTACGTAAAGAAATCCAACAATAGCGACAACGATGAGAAAACCACCTATAATGCTAATTTTTTTCATTCCATCCCTCCTAAGGGCTAGGCTGAGGAGTACGAGTGAAGTCTCGCACCCTTTTCCAACCTGTGGTTATAAGATTTTGGATTCAAATATTACATGCAGGCTGCCTTCTGCACTTTCTGGCATGTTCCCTGCGTTGATCCAATATTTAGCCTCGAAAGATTTAATTCCAACGGATTCAGAAAAGTCTAAATATACGGCATCAAGTTTTATAGAAAACCCATGTTTTAGTCGACTTATGTGGTATTCAACCTTATAGCTTTCAGTTCGCTTTATCTTGGGACCAGAGACGTTTCTCGGGACATTTCTAGAAAGTGATGAAAGGATGGATTGATCATATGAAGGTAAGCTAAAATTTTTAATAATATCGAAACGGCTTTGAATTAATTCAAGAGTTGATTTCGGCGGAATTGGTTCCTTCGGTGGTTTTGGTATTGCTGGCAAATCATCCTCCTTCCGAATCAAGAAGCCGTCAGGAAAGTAAATTAGAATATCAATATCTTCAGCAGGTGCATTACCTTCATTAACAACATTAAATTCTATTGCGAATATCTTAGACTTGGAAAGCTTCCAATCACTAAGATCGTTTAGGTAGGATTCGTACTGTTTCAAATATTCGTTCAGGTCTCTTTTGAAACGCTCCATCTCTTGCTGAGTTGGAGAATGCATGCTAGAAACATGAAGCAATACATTTGGGGTATATTCCCTTTTCTTTCTCTCTTTTTCTACTTCAGCAGTTATCCGAGATATTCGTTTCTCAACTGTTTCATACCCCTCGGTGTCGAATTCAAATTTCTTAAAGGATTCTCCATTGTCAAAATAGAGATGCAATTCCGGCAAAGTTGCGCTCAGTATTGTAAGCTTCTCTCTAAGCTTCCGGTTCTCTTCAACCAAAGGGTCAGGTTCAATTGGGAGACGAAGATCGTCTGGCAGTTCAAATGTTTCAATATCAAGAGAGTTGGCTTTAATCCTCATACCGGTGTCGTCTGTTACTAAAACGATACTATTTCTGTCCCATTTTTGCGCATAAGAAAGAATTGTGGCGATAAGAATGTCATCGGACCAATCAGGATTTAGACCATAGGAAGGGTAATCTAGTGACGGCATTTCGTCATAAAAAGTTATTTCAACGCCTTCCCTTATTGGCATATCTGGTGACTTCAAAAAAGCTTCAATCTTTTTCAAAGTTCTTCTCGCTCGATCCTTAATTTTAGGAGATGGATGTACTGATTTGTGCTTATCTAGCTCTCTAATGGTAATACGGGTGAGAGTTAACCGAACTGGCATGCTGTTGAGTAAGCTAGGCCAATCAATTTGCTCAACAGGTTTAAAATGCAAAAAAATCATCGCATCAAGGAAAACATATTTAAATTTTGAATCCATTACATTCCCTTGATTACTTGAACCTTATAACTAGTCTGTAAAAAAGTCCTTATACGTAAATTTAGTTTCCCGATCAGTTTAGACTTTTTCTATAGGCTCAACACTTATCATCAGCCGCGCGGGCCAAAGAACGAGAAGAAGAGAAAACAGGTTTCCCCGGCGTAGGCTTGATAATTTTGTTAGCATTTCTATGAAACGATTCTACGCCTTAGAATTGGCCATAGATGTTTGCCGGTAATCTTGCCCACATGCGTATTGACAGTGCCACCTGTTTTTGAAGCCAGCTTTTTGATAAACTCAAAGTAATCTTGGACCTGGGCCTTTGTTACAGCTTTTGCTGCCTTTCCTCTGTGTGCAATCTCTCCCCGCAAGGTTACATACTTATCGAGTTTCTCGCGGGCTCTGTTCGCGGTCATTTTCTTTGCCCATCGCCATGACGACGAGACATGAGGTATACCTAAAGCGTTATAGAACAACTCATCTATATTTTCGGTCTTTGGTGTGTTCAATTTCTTGTTTCGTTGATCTCGTAAGCGTTGGAGGTTAGAACGGAGGATTTGTTTCCAGCCGTCCCCGCAAAGAGACCAAACAGCCAATTCATTCGCATCTTTCCTGAGCTCTTTGGCGACAACCTGCTTTATTTCCTTTGGCAAAGAAGCGGAGGACGTGGAGTGTGTCACAATGTGCTCAAGGCCTTCAGCGGCCAAGTCCTCGCAGTATGCCTCCCAGAAGGAAGTTATGAGAACGATGGCGCTCTTATTCAAAACCTCGAGTCTATATCGCCGACCCGGAGAGGTTCCACTTTGTTCTTCGTGGACATCTAAGAGCCGCTGGATATCACTCGCGTTCTTATTAAAGGCTTTGTATGCTTTGCTTGGCATATTTTCCTTCTGTTATGCTAACAATTTATTAAGCGAGAAAATGTCCGCATCTTCTAATATAAACTGGTATTGTAAAATAAATTCTGTATTGACGTTTTCTGCGATATCAATATACTTATGTTTCATCTCCCAAAGAGTTGGTCGATGAAAAGGATTCAAGGCATCAAGGGTTCAAGGGTTCTGGGAGAAGAACCAAATCTTTTAACAGGTTGAGGAAATTATGGGGAATAAAGGAGAGTATGTCAAGGGTAATTTGCTTAATAAGCTGGATAAAACTAAGAAAACTGATGGAATAAAGAATTGGCCAAGGTCAGAGAGACCTCGGGAGCTATTATTGGAGAAAGGCACTGAATATGTATCCGATGCCGGATTGGTAGCTATATTACTCCGTACAGGCATAAAGGGAAAGGATGCGGTCTCGCTGGGAAGAGAACTTCTTGAACAGTTTGGTGGCCTTGGGGGGTTACTGCATGCCAATAGAAAGGCACTGGAAGAAATTAAAGGTTTAGGGACCGCCAAGATTGCGCAGTTGCTTGCAGCTACTGAGATTGCAAAGCGGCAATTGAAAGAAGAGATCATTGGTAAGGCTGTTATTAACGGACCTGAGGATGTGCTTGAATACCTTTCTTTATCGATGTCAAATCTAAAAGAAGAGGTTTTCAAGGTTATTTATCTGAATAGCGCCAATATGGTCCTGGCTGCCGAGGATTTGTTCAAGGGCACTGTCGATCAATCCGCTGTCTATCCCAGGGAGATAATCAAAAAAGCCTTTGAATTGAATGCCTCCGGGCTCATCTTCGTTCACAATCATCCTTCAGGGAGTTTAAAGCCTAGCAAGCACGATTTGTCATTGAATGAAAGACTGGTTAAAGCCTGCCATGCTGTTGACCTGACACCGCTCGATCACCTGATAATAGGTTCTGCCGGATACATCTCATTTAAGGAAAAAGGGCTATTTATGAAATAAGAGAAAGAGAGAAATCTCTCGATAGGTTATGCAAGGTCTCAGAAACAGGTAAGTATAATAGTCTATTTTCCAATACAGAATTCTGAAAAAATCCTGTCCAGAATATCCTCAGACGTGGTCTCACCAACGATTTCGCCCAAACATTTTAGTGAAAGCTGTATATCTAATGCCGTAAATTCCGGGGACATTTCTTTAATTAGGCTTTCTCCGGCATGTGCCAGATTTTCCAGAGCCTTTTCCAGAGCTATTTTATGCCTTATGTTAGTGATGAATACCGATGGGGGGGTGTCTAATTTATGCTGGATAATAGCAGAAAATACCGCCTCTTTTAATTCTTCTATTCCTTGAGAATATAAAGCAGAGATGGGCGTCACGGAATAATTCTTTAACTCATTCTTAGCTCTGCTAATGAAGCTCTCCGGTACTAAATCAATCTTATTCAATGCAATTATGACTTTCTTACCCATCAGTTCTGCAACCATGCCAAAGTTACCTTGGTCCATTTCCTGGCTAATGTCTATTACCAGGATTACCAGGTCAGCGGATGTCAACTTTTCTTTGGCTAATCTGATTCCTTCTTCTTCAATAATATCTTTAGCATCTCCTATCCCTGCTGTATCTATAATCTTCAAGGGGAATCCTTCAACACTGATTGCCTCTTCGATAATATCCCTGGTTGTTCCAGGTATGGAGGTGACAATAGCCCGCTTTTCTTTGAGCAAGGCATTAAGCAAACTTGATTTTCCTACATTAGGTTTTCCAATAATAATGGCTGAGATACCTTCTCTATAAAACCTTCCTTCTTCATAGCTATCTATTAATCTCCTGATATTGTCCATCAATACTTTGATCTTGTTCAGCACTTCATGAGGAGGGATTATGTTGATGTCTTCTTCCGGGAAATCGATAGAGGCTTCAATATAAGTCAACACATTTATCAAGTCTTCTTTTAGCTTAATTATCTCCTTTGATAAAACACCTTTTAGTTGTTGGGTGGCTACCCTAAGGCTGGCATTTGTTTGGGAATTGACTATGTCAACTACTCCTTCAGCCTGTGATAAGTCAATTCTCCCGTTGATAAAGGCTCTTTTTGTGAATTCTCCTGGCTCTGCCAGTCTGCCCCCTTCTTTTAACACGATTTCAAGGATTTTTTGTAAAACAAGAAAGCCACTATGACAGTTTATCTCAACCACATCCTCTCTGGTATAGGATGTCGGTTTTTGCATAAATGACAGCAAGGCTTCATCTATTACCGAGTCGTCTTGAGTGTCTATTACCTCGCCATAGTGTAAATGGTAGGGTTTTAATTCGGAAGATTGTGCCTTTCTCCTGAAAATTTTTTTTGCAATCTCAAAAGATTTAGGCCCGCTAATCTTAATGATTCCAATCCCACCTGTACCAAATGGGGTGGCTATGGCTGCTATTGTATCTTCATCAATCATTATCTATTTAAAGTTATAGACCTTTTTTGTTGGAGATAACCACCTTTCTCAGGTGCCCATCACCCTTGCTCTTTGTTATAAGTTTGGCATCGCCCTGGAGGGTCAGGTGGATGACCCTGCGGTCATGAGCATTTAATGGGGTTATATAAACAGGCTTTCCAAGCCTTTTGACCTTTTCACCCAATTTTAGGGCTAAGTTTTTTAAGGATTCTGCCCTTCTTTCCCTATAACCTTCAGTATCGATGATAATCCACTTTCTGTCTCCTGAGGAGCGGTTGACTATCTTGTCAACAATGTGCTGTAAAGCATCTAACGTCTGGCCTCTCCTGCCAATGAGCAGACCACTGCCATCTCCGTTGATATTGAGAAGTATTTTATCACCAAGTTCTTCGGCATTAACAGTGGCATCTACCTTTAATCTGGCGAGGATGTCCTCAAGTGTCTTCTTTGCGTTCTCAAGTTTGTTTATACATTCAACCTTTTTTAAACTGGCCTTAATCTTTGCCTTTTTTATTCCCACAAGGCCAAATAAACCACTGGTACCACCCGAAATAATTTCTATATTCAATCTCTCTTCAGGGAGATTAAATTCCTGACAAGCCTTTTCAATCGCCTCTTCAACTGTTTTACCATCTGTTTCAATAAAAACCATGATGTACCTCCTTGGATTATGCCGTATACTTGTTAATATAGAACTGCTGGCCAATAGATAACACATTATTTACCAGCCAGTAAATGACGAGCCCAGATGGAAAATTAAGGAACATAATGGTGAATATAATAGGCATCAGTAACATTATTTTTGCCTGAGTTGGGTCTCCAACTGTAGGCGTCATCTTTTGCTGTATAAACATTGATGCCCCCATTATAATAGGGGTAATGTAATAAGGATCCTTTGCAGATAGATCATTAATCCAGAAGATAAAAGGGGCATGTCTCAGCTCAATAGATCCCAATAAGGCTTTGTACAAAGCAAAAAAGACAGGAATCTGTAAAATCATAGGGAGACATCCACCCAATGGGTTGACCTTATGGGATCGATATAGTGCCATTATCTCTTTGTTTAATTTTTCTTTATCGTCTTTGTACTTCTTCTTTAATTTAAGCATCAAGGGTTGAACCTTCTGCATATCTTTCATAGACTTATAACTGGTATGAGTCAGAGGGAAAAAGAGGATTTTTATAACTATGGTCAAAACAATAATTGCCAGTCCAAAGTTATGGGTGCCTTTATTTATATATTTTAAGAAGATCAACAGAGGTTTTGCAATAATGTCGAACCATCCAAAGTCAAGGGATTTTTGTAAATCAGCCCCAACGGATTTCAGTATGTCAAGGTCTTTAGGACCTAGATACAGGTAGTAGCTGTACGACATTTTCCCTCCATGCTGGAGTTCTATTGGTTCAATAATATCAACGGATACAACGTCTTCAGAGGGCTTAGACATCCTCAGTTTTGTTTTCCGGGGTTCTTTAGGAATTATTGAAGAAATAAAGTACTTATCTTCGTAACCAGCCCATTTAATTGTTCCAGAGTATGCCTTATCTTCATCCAATTTTTTTATCTTTACTTCTTCTAAGTTTCCATCTACCAGGGCTACCGGGCCTGAAAAACTATAACTATCTACTTTTTTTGAGGGGTCAAGTTTGGTCTTCCAGCTGAGAACAGAATCTTCTTTAGTGTCTTTATCAGAGAGATTCGTAATGTTTACGTCTAAGCCAACTAGATACTTACCTGCAGAAAAGGTAAACGTTTTAATAAGTTCTATACCTTCTGCAGAAGTCCAGGAGAAAGAAACGGAACCCTGTTTCCCTCTTTCTTTCAATGATAGAGAGTCCTTATTCACTTCGAATAAAGCCTCTCTGATGTCATACAAATCGGTTTTAGAGAACTCTAAGCCTAGCGGATAATCCTCCGATTTCCCGCCTGCCACCAGGTCTATACTTTGAGCGTCTTTTCCAATCTTATCTTTATATTTTTCCAGTTTCCAGCTCTTCAGTTTAGCACCACGAGTGGTAAAGATAGCTGTGTATAAGTCCGTTGTTACTGTTATCTCTTTTTCCTCTTTTTGTGTACTTTTCTGAACTTTAACAAGGGGCGTTTTACTCCCTGTTTCAGGGAGAATCCTTTCTTCCCTTGCCATACCTTCTAATCCTTCTTTTTTCGGTTCCGTAACCTTTGTTTGTTGAACTTCCTTGTTTGCCGGCATTTTTTTGTCTTTGTCTACAAGGTACTGGTATAAAAAAAGGACCAATAAAGATAAAACTACAGCTATGAGGGCTCTCTTTTCCATTAACAAACTCCATACAGGATTCTATTTGCCATCGCTTTTAGCCACAGGGTCGTAACCTCCAGGATGAAAGGGATGGCATTTCAACGTCCTCAGAATAGACAATCCTAAACCCTTAAACAACCCATGGATCTCTAATGCCTGAATTGCATAAGAAGAGCAGGTTGGACTAAATCGACAAGAGGGAAATTTTAGGGGAGATAAGAATTTCTGATAACACCTGATGACTGCTATTATAGATTTTTTTATCATTACAGAGGTTTTAAAAAGTATTTAGGGTAAAACCCATAACCTCAGTGAATCGTAATCCTTAATTAGTACCCCAACTACTTGACGTTATTCCAGAAATCCTTTCAATTCCTCATATAGTGTAAGGTAATTCAGGGAAGTTGCCCCTTTCTTCGCAATAAATACTATATCGTGACAACATGGGATTTGGGTTTTATTGAGTCTAAAAAATTCCCTGACTAAGCGTTTGACCCTGTTTCTTTTAACCGCATTCCCTACCTTTTTGCTAACTGTAATACCCAGACGGTTTTTGCCCGCATTATTAGGGTTAAATATTACGATAAAATTGCCAGTTTGAATTTTTTCTCCCTTTGTCAGCACTTCCTTAAAATGATGCCCCTTTAAAATCCTTTCATCTTTCCGTAAGGAAAATCCTGACATTTTAACAATGAGCACTCTTTATTTAAAGAAGATAGCTTATCTGGCAAGCCTCTGGTTAAACGGATAGTCTTTGTCTTCCCTTTGCCCTTCTGCGTTTTATTACTGCCCTTCCTGCTTTGGTTCTCATCCTACACAAAAACCCATGGGTTTTTTTTCTCTTTAGATTACTGGGTTGAAATGTCCTCTTCATTTGAATCGATTCCTTCTCTATGTTTCCCTGATTGTATATAACTAGTTCACATTGAAAAATTCCCTTTTCGGCAATCTAAAAAATAAATTCCTCGAAAGCCGAGAAATTAAAGATGATACTAAATCATAATTCTGTTATTTGTCAAGTTTTTTGTCTGTTGATGTCAGAAACAAATAAACTGTCCTGTATTGTAGCACATAATCTGTCCGGTTTACAATGGTCACCAGTGGAGGTGACGTATGGGACGGACAGAGATATTACAGGAGGTTCGGAAGATGCGATTTGAA